>CAYVFQ010000071.1:0-4245 GCA_964451045.1 uncultured archaeon | reverse complement strand
CGACTATACCGGATGAAAGAGGTGCCAAAAGGACCGACTGCATCTGCATGGTTGATGTCACTTCTCCTAACATATCTTTCAAATCCTCCTCAACAGCATGGGAATTTTTAAGGTAGGTGGAAACGATTATCATCGATTTTGAAGCGTTTTCCATACCTCGTTTCGATATTTCAACAATCGCATGCATTATCGCATCTATAAGTTTTGATGGATACTCGCGGATTGCTCCGGTTTTTTTATCGAATACCGCCTGCTCAAGTGTCATTCCAAACGTCTCTATGTTGTATAGTATTCTCTCAAAGAAGTTCGATATCTTCAAGTTTTTAATTTGAGGTGTTATATTTTTCAACGTCTTCTCCAATGGTATGCCGCGCGTTATCTGATTACCAAGTTGATAAAGAACTTCAGCAAACTCATTTTCTATTTGAACGATTTCTTCACGTATCTTGAGCTTTCCCATTACTGAAAGTATTGAATATGAAACAATGCCAGCTGTTAACCCGAAAGATATAACCAATGAAAAAAGGATCTGATTGAAACTGAAAGATTCTTCTATTAACGAGATTTGCCACGCGCCTACAAAGATGAACGGCAAAGCTATTAATATACCAACAACGGCAGGTATCCATTTCTTCTGCGCACGGAATTTTGGATGCTTTGATATATCCGGGTGGTGGAATCCATAGGGTCTTTTATCTAAGTATGTCTTCATAAGCCAGTAAACTATCAATGGCAAAAATATATTGTACCCGATAATGATGAAAATAGGTTGTATACTCTCCGGCATGAATATACCTACCATTGGTAAGAACATGAGTCCTATTATGGGTAAAAGTATGCCTAGAGCGTTGATGGCCGTTACGGGAGTTTTCAACTCGTGCGAATATGACCTCATTCTATCTTTCGTACCACGTAGCATAACTGAAACTGCTTCGTCTAGAACCTGATCTCTTCTCGTGGTACTTTCTATTGTCGACGTCTTAATTAAGTAGAGTGCATCCGCGAATTCGTTGTTGTCTTGCTTCCATTTACTTATAAAAGCATCCAATCCATCTGCTGCAGACTCGTATTTTCTCAGATAAACATCCCATAAAAGCTGATGAAGGTCTACGCTTAAAGCGCCAGAAAGGTTCCTTGCCGTAAAGTCAATCGCATTTTCTATGTTTGGGCTTATCCTCATAGATATTGTCATATATATTATTGCTAAGACCATTTCCGTGCTTGCTTTTATACGGAACATTGTAGCGAAATGCATAGGATAATCATAAAAGTAGTAAAACAAAATGACACCAAGCACAGCTATCAATACTCCTGTTGCCAAAGAGAAAAAATTGAATAGTATTGCGAGAAATGTCGGAATCGCAACCATCAAAATAGTTGAACATATTGCTAAGGAAAATGCCCCAGTGGGACTAACTTTCAGATGACTAAACATTATCGCATCATAATATCTTTCTTTCAGGCTTTTCCATGGGGAAATTGGTAATACTTTCTCGGACAAATTGCATGCCTTTTCGTAAATACTCGTCTTTTTTTCTGCTGCTTCGCCTTTTAGAAATTTCTCATATTCTTTAGAGCGTACTGTTGGCATCTTAGTACTTTTTGGCATTATTCACACCTTTTCCTGCTTTCAGTCTCTCCTTAAACCAATTTTCCCATTTTTCATATATCAACTTTGAATCAAGGGAACCGACTTCGTTCTTCACCTGGTCGGATATAAGATGAAACATTTCATTGCTCTCTATCGCCCAGTTTGCTTCTAATATATCGGGCCTGTTCAGTTGCTCAGCGTAATTGACAATGTTCTCTTTTATTTTCGCTCTTAGTTGTATGTTGCCCCAAATATCATCCCATCTGCCATGCCATTCTCGAACTCGCTTTGAAATTTCATTCAGTACTTCCGACTCTCCATCTGTCAAAATAGACGTTGGCTTCATCCTGTCTTCCTTTGCAGAATACTCCATCAAGTTTACAAAACCGCCTTCTACGCTCGGATCGTCCTTCCAGTGCTTCCTAACTTCTGTGAGTGCTGTAACTCGCCTGAACCTATGAAGGCCGTCTGGACTCTTTAACATGTTGCATATAGTTATCAAATCTATAGCCTTGAAACTTGTATTCGGTACACCTAAATCATTTACAACGCGATCGTATACGCCATAAGCGGACTCGCCATGTATTGTACCTGCAACAAAGTTTGCGAGTGCCCCTATACGCATGGCCTCAAATAGTGCTTTGCGTTCAACACTTCTGACTTCGCCGAGTATCAGAACAGAATCCCCTAAACGCAAAGCCGTACGCAATGCTTCGTCTGCAGGCAGTTCAGTCTCCACGTGCGTTATTACCGAGCGCGACTTAAGACGTGTTATGTTATACCCTAACTGTCTCATCGGGACAACAGGGAGTTCAAGTGTGTCTTCCTGTACGATTATCCTATATTTCCTCAGTAGCTCAATCATCATGGCTCCAAGCAAAGACGTTTTTCCGGAACTCCTGCCACCAGCTATCAGGCAAGCGCGGCCACCATCTACAATGAACTCCATTAAACCAGCATATAGGGGATCTATGAACTTTGCTTTAATGAAGAGCGGGAACGTCCATGGTTTCTCGCGATGTCTACGAAAGGCGAAAGCTAGCCCGCCTGGTGAAAGCGTCCTAGTTATAGCAGCAACACGCGCACGGCCGCCTGGCACATTCAGCTCGGTATCAAGCACTGGATTGGCCTCGTCTAATGGCCTTCCAGAATATAGTCTGAATCTAGTAGCCCAAGCCTCAGCATCGGCCTTTGTGGGGATTAGGTTTGTCTCGCATTCGTCAAAGTCGGAATGGAAAATGAATATCGGTGTAAGACCTATGGGAGAATTTATAAACACATCCTGTATCTTTTCGTCTCCCAATATCAACTCAAGAAGACCAAATCCAGCAGTATGCCTAGACAGTATGACTGCAAGCTCATCCACTTCCTTGTCGCTCAATTTTGTGCTCATATTTCTTGACAGTTCCTTTATCAAATCTCTCCCAACATTTGTGAAAATCTCACGTGCTTGTGCTGGCTCAGAAACCTCCCGTTCACTTGGCCTATGCTCTGCGAGATATCTTCGTGCAGAATCGAGTATCATGTACTTCTCTTCTGTTAACTGGAATTCGATAGGTATCATGTGATATCTATAGCGAACTTTTCCAGGTATTTTATATATTTCTACTCGCGTACCCCCTTTACCGATGTTATATTTCTCGACAAGAATGCCGCGTTTTGGCGGTTCGGCCATATACCTTGTTAGCATGAAGTTCGGCCTTACAACAGGATGGAATATCTCTCTGTAGATGCTCCTATCCCCGAACTTGTAATCTTTCAGCATCGGCTTAGCCATTTGTATAAGGCGCGTAGATTCGATTATTTTCAGCATAGGTTCCAATGAGTTTAGTATGTACCGTTCATGGCACTGCCTGACTTGCATATCCTTTGAAATTGCCATCAATGCCTTCTCCCTTGTTATGATGTACTTAAGTCGCATATACGCCCCTACTGGATCCTTTCTTAATACTTCTAGTATCAAAAATTGCAAATCCGCTAGCCGTTTCGGGTAGAATTTTTCACATCCGGGTCCGCCAAGTTTGTTTAGCGAAAGAAGTTTGTCCTCATTAAGAATTTTATTGTATGCATTAGCAATCCCAATTAAAAGCTGAGTCTGCTCGAAGTCGTACTCATTTTCCCTTGTCTCTGCAAGGACTACGCGTTGAACTCCCTTATTTTTGGCAAGCTTGTCTATAGTCATCGCCATGCACGACTCGAAGTCTTCGATACTAGAACCATATACACATCCCAAGCAGTTTACGCGCATCACGCCGTCTTTTATCTCATATTCGCAAGCCATAAAACCTAATTAAATTTATCTGCCCCAGAACAAATTCTTTATTAGTTAGTAAATATTTTGTTAAGGTGCACGCATGGCTACTGAAAAATCGAGAGATTTGAAAGAAGTATTTAATGAAATAATCAGAAGGGTAAATGAAGACAGGAGAAGGATAAAACTTATAGAGCAAAAGATGGACAGACTAGAGAGCAGTATCGGCACATTGGAAAGCGCCTCAATTTCTCAGATGGGTGACCTAAAAGTAACTTTGGAAAGGATAGCCAACAAGATAGACGACACTTCAGGCAGACTTAGCAAGCTGGAAAGTGATATAAACAGCCTCAAAAAAATCATAAGCAAAAGTGCAAGCAAACTCGAACTCAAACAGTTAGAG
>CAYVFQ010000070.1:0-4250 GCA_964451045.1 uncultured archaeon | reverse complement strand
GCTTTATTCCAGATCATATCTCAATTGCTATTAGAAAGAAGGAATGCTGACCAAGATTTTAGCAACAATCTTCGATGGGCGATGGGAACATGTACAAAATACTGTTCAGCGGATGCCTTTCTCCATTTCTTGGCCGCGTTGCATGATCCAATAATGCTTTCATATAGCATCGACCAGTATTTAGGCCACAATACTGAAAAAGGTATTTCACTACAATCTCTGCTGTCAATACTTCAAGCTATCGAGAATAGCCATTTGGCTACAATAGAAAAACAGCGCTACCAAGTGCGAACACTCAATGCCTACTTAGCTGATAAAAGTGAAATTAAAGAAAACCTAATTATTCAGAAAATCGATCATGCTTGGAGCTATGAGATTGAAAATCAAATAGAGTTGATAGAAGCTTCAGGAAAAGTGTTGAAGGTATTGTGGCAGACAGAAATTGAAGCAGCACTAAAACGAATGAATGAATGTAGTCATGATCAGATTATCAAATTCGTTGAGCGGTCACAGATCTCTGATCTTCAGAAAATTGAGTTTTTGAAAATAGCCAGGGAAAAAGCATATGAAGATGAAGACAATGGGGCACTCAAAGATATTTTTGAATTGTTTACTCTCCTAGATTCATTAGAAGCAATAAACACTTTTGAGATGAATTCAAACAGGTATATGTTTGATCGAGACTTAATAGAAGAATATATCCAGCATGTCTTAGAAAATGAACCCGAAAACAAAACAAGAATTATTGAACGGATTAAGGTATCAACAAAGATTTCAAAAGACAACAAACAAGAATTTATTCAAGGGTTTTATGAGCATGACCCTGAAGTATCTCCCAATCAGTTCTTTGAAGTGGTTCTTAGGGGAGGGGAGATAGGGTTTGCAGTCAATCAAGCAACGAAGTTGATAGCCGAAGGAAAACACGATAGTGGATATGTTCAAGAAATATTAGAAAAGATAGAACAGACGCATAACGAAGGGCCTTTCAAGATTTACGATTACTACAAATTTGCAAAAGCATTCGCAAAAGCTGGTTTCTTTGATAAAGCATACACCATCTACAGTAACGGCCTAAAAAAACTCCCTTCACTTGATGTTACACGCCAAAACCATACTCTTCTGGACATCTTTCGAGAAGCTAACACATTACCTGGAAACTACAAAAGAGAGTTGCTTGAAGAAGCAAAGATAGCTTTTGACACCTTGTTTGAAATGACCGATGATCTTGATACGATGATTAGTCTAAATATTGAGCTATTTCGATACTCCGGTTATTTACGGTTAGCCAGTTCCTATCTGCCTGAATTTCCAGAGAAGGCGGCAAATATTGTTACTGAATGTCTAAATGAAATCGATAAGCAATACGAAAAAACCGAACATATGGGCTCCCTTGGTTTTGAAATTCGCAATCTAAGTGAAGATACGCTGGTTGCATTCCTTCCCCCAATCATGGAGTACTTCTCAACTTTTGACAAAGCAGATAAAGAATCAATAGCGAATAGGTGGGTGGGAGATCTCCTGCAATATTCATATAAAGACAACCAAATCCAAGAAATTCGCTCCTCTTTGGACACTGACATTTCTATCATCCCAGATAGATTTGACCACTTAATCCAATCAATCTGGGAGTGGTTATCCTCTGAAAAGATCGCGACCATCAACATCAGTAATATTGCAAAGCAACTGCACAAAAATTGTGAGGCTCCATCAATCGGCGAAAACTTACTGACGGAAATTATGGTTTTGGTTAACAATAATAGTTTTCCCATAGGCGTAAAACCAATTGTTGGTATGTTTACGGATCGTGCCGACGAGGACAAATTACTTTTACTTATTCAATCGTTGTCAAGTAGCAAATTGGGTCATGAATATTTATTATCCGCGGTTATGAATAGGGCTATTGAATTGGCAGAGGATAAACAAAAAATAGCCAACGAAATTCTAGATGTTCTGGTCGATACACGAACCTTTTTAAGGGAGCAGTTCTATGCAACGGAATGACCGTCAATTAGGATTGTGGTTTGCCAACAATGTCATGTTGGAAAGAGCTAGGTTCCATTTTGCGAATCATTTACACGCCCACCCGGAGGACTTCTACATCCATGGTAGGTTGATATGGACTTTTTTCATTGCGCGCCAAGAGATTGAACTATTTGATACATGGCTAAAATGCGACTCCTTTTATCGTGATAATTACCTATCAGAATATGATCATGTAACAAAGATCGTCGATTTCTATAAATCCTATTACGATGAGAACTATAAAGAGACTATTTTATATGGGGAGGGTCTCAAAGCTCAAATACAGTCCTTTGCTGACCTGGAATATGTTCTCAGCAAGGCATATTCAGAATTAGGAGATGAAACTAAGGCTGAAACTCATTTAAAGGCTGCCTTAGAACTTGACCCCAACTTTTTACTCGCAATAAGGGATCTCGCTCGAGCAGAGTATCTAAACAAAAACTTCTTCAAGGCCAACCAAATTTTGCATGACTTCAAGGAAATGGATACTCAAACGCTTGAGTGGGAATATTTTGATGCGAAAAGCATCATAAGCACATTGAACTCAATTGATTATTTGATTAGAGCTTTCTATGGTTTTGTTAAACGGTATAGCTTAGAAGATGAAGCCTCTCGGAAAAATTCAGCTAGAATACTCTTTCACCTATCCGTGGCAAACAAAAGTATGTATCAAGTTTGGGTGGCGTGTATTGCTTATCACAAAATGAATATGCTCGAAGTTCCTCACCGTCTCTATTCATACTATTTTCGAGCTGACCCCCATTTATATAACTTTGTTGCCATATTGATAAGCTACTTGGGGCAAGAATGTGAATACGAAAAAAATATTGCTCAATTGGACGAACTAATAGAAAACAAAGATGGACCACTCTGGCTCTTGTATCTATATCGAGGTTTGCACAAGAAGAAAATCAAAGACCATGCTGGTTACTTAAATGACATCAAAGAGAGCCTCAATCATGACAGTAAAAACGTAACGGCGTTATACGAATACATTTCGGTGGAAAGACATAAGAAAAGTTGGGAATCCATCATCGAATTTTCATCTCTGACAATAGAAGATTTCGTCAATGCACTTTATACAAATCCATACGCCTGGGAGAACCTCAATTACATTCTCAAAAATCGATTAATTGCATTAGATGTCTTGGAGAAAAAGGATGAGATAATCAACTGTTTGGAAAACTTCGAACAGGGTTTCGAAGTTGGTGGAGAAGGATTCTTTATGAGGGGCGCCATAATCTTGGCAAAATATGGCATCCTTGACAAAGCATTTCACTACCTGGAGAAGGCACTCACGATCAACGAAAACTCAATTTCTGAAATCTCGGAAGATGAAATCGGTGAGCTTAAAAAAATACAATACCAATATCCTCACAAGTTTCTACCGAAATACGCAATCGCGATTGCAACGGCTATTCAAATTGGAGTTGAAGAAGCAATTGTTCTGATGCAAGACTTATACCTGGAATATCCCCAAGAAATCAGATCTTTATACCATTTTGCAGCAATGACCAGAATCGTAGAAGATGATGCTGCTGCCTTGAACCTGTTCGAAAAAGGTCTTCAAATTGATTCAACGCATAACCCCACAATTACGGCCATTGCCGAAATCAAATTGGCAGCTGGAAAAAAACAAGAAGTATATGAATTAGCCAGTACATATCCTGTATTCCCTGGTGCTTTTACACCTCTCGTGCAAAATACTATTGGGAACAATGATGTTGAAGAATCCATCAAAGTTTTTCGTTTTATCATTGAGTATTATCCTGACCATTTTGTACCAAACATGTATCTATTTTCTACGCTTGAAGGAGAGGAAAGAATCAAATACGGGGATAAGTTGTTTGAGGTCATACCTGAAGATTTGCACTTAGCCAAACTGCTTGCCGATTATCATTACGAAAAGGAAAATTATCATATGGCTGAGAAATACTACAAAGAACTGGCCCAACTTACGAGTTCTCCAAAGTACCTCAACAAAGCAGCTGCATCTGTCCTACTTTCAAACTCAGTAGCTGATTGAATTTGGTCATTATAAAGGAAATATGTCTCCGCAGAAAGACAGTTCAAAAGAAGTTGTAATGCCAGATAAAAGCTTTCGCCTTGTGGGGGCTAAATATCAATCTGTTGCTGATTTAGCGCTTGCCCAGATTACCCAGCATTCTGTCCAATTTGTCGCCATACTTCGCTTCGGCATCATTATTTGAAGTGATTTCACTGGCCGG
>CAYVFQ010000069.1:0-4278 GCA_964451045.1 uncultured archaeon | reverse complement strand
CGCATACGTAGGGTTCACATGGAAGAAGATCCCGGCAAGCTCATACATGTGGGCGGCAGCATAACATCCGCAAAGTACGTGCTCGTTGACTATAACCGGTCGGGTATGCCGCTGCTGGAAATCGTAACGGAGCCCGATTTCAACTCCACGAAAGACGTCCGCAGATTCCTGACAAAGCTGTCTTCCATACTTGAATATCTGGGCGTTTTCAACCCTGCAGGTGAGGGGTCTTTGAGAGTGGACGCGAACATCTCCCTGAAAGGAGGAGAGCGCGTAGAGGTAAAAAATATAACGGGATTCAAGAACGTCGAAAAGGCGCTGAACTTTGAGATTATCAGGCAGAGAAGTGCGAGGAACATGGACGTTGACGTGACTAGGGAGACCAGGCACTTCGATGCTTCCAGCAACACCACGGCCAGCCTAAGAAAAAAGGAGTTTGAGGAGGATTATGGCTACATATTCGAGCCGGATTTGACAAAGGTAGAGATTGACGAGCAGTGGGTCAACAGCCTTGTGAAAAAAATGCCTGAGCTCCCTGACCAGCGCGTATCAAGGCTGATAGAGCAGTACAAAATCCCGGAAAAGCAGGCCGATATCATCGTTTACGTTGGCAAGGATATGGCAGACTTCTTTGAAGAATGCTGCAAACTGTATAAAAAACCAAAACAGATTGCAAGATGGGTATCCACTGATTTGCTGAAGTGCTTGAACTGGCAGGGCGTGCGGATAAGCAAGTCCAAGATAAAGCCAGAGACGTTTGTGAAGCTGTTGGAAATGATAGATAATGGCAAGATTACGGAACGGCTGGCAAAGGAAATTATAAAAGAGTACGCAGAAACGGGAGAATCGCCTGACTCCATGGTAAAGAAGAAAGGATTGACATTGGTTGGCGGAGATGAGCTGAAGAAAGCAGTGGAAGAGGTTATAAGGGAAAATAAGAAGGCCGTGGACGATTACAAGTCAGGCGAGGGGAAGGCTATGCAGTTCCTGCTTGGCCAAGTTCTCAAAAAGGTCCAGGCGCGCGCAGAACCGAACGACATAAAAAGATTAATAAAGGAACTGATTTGATATTGTATACATGTCCCGGTAGCTCAGCAGGTAGAGCAGTTGGCTGTTAACCAAAAGGTCGAGAGTTCGAGTCTCTCCCGGGACGCTCCTTTTTTCCTTTGGAAACAATATTTTTATATAGACAAACTGAATTTTACACAACGGGCCCGTAGCTTAACTTGGATAGAGCCGCCGGCTTCGGACCGGCTAATGGGGGTTCAAATCCCTCCGGGCTCATTTTTTGCATCATTCTTCTGTACCATAAAAAATAAATTAGCTAAAGAAATCCATAATAGAATTCCAGCCAGATGTGATGTTGGATGAAAAGCAGACACAGGACTATAAGCAGTTATCTGAATTCGTTGAAATTGAACGCGAAAGCCAAGACCATGGGAACGTTAAGGGCCATGGACACAACGAGCTTTGCGAAGAAGGTGGAGGACTACTTCATACCCAGCAACGTGTTCATAAGGACCATAATAGCCCTCGTATCGTACATGTTCATACTTGGGCCTAGCGCGAAGCCTACTGTTGGAAGTGTTCTTTTGTTCTTCTCATTTATGACAGTCGCCTTCATTGCAATGGATATTATAAAGAAGAAATCGACAGACAAGGAGAAGTTCGACATAAACCTGATGAAAGCTGTCTTTGTTGCTATGCCTGTAGCATTGTTCATTGCTAAGGCCGCGGGAATGCCTTCAGCATTCATGTTCGCCATTTTCACTTTCATGGTAATAGTGCCAGCGATATTTTTGATAAACTCCAACTGGAAAATAAGCGGTCACATGTGCATGTTCGCAGCAATGACGACTATATTATCCATGGTAAACGTGTTGCTGTTCGCCCCGATGTTCCTAATGCTACCACTGATAAGCTGGTCCAGGCTGAAACTCAGGGCCCATACAAAAAGCCAGATAATTGCAGGGATGACCATTGGCCTCGTTGTGCCGCTAGTATTCTCTGTGATTATCCAGATGATATAAAAACATATTCTTATAAGCAGAAAAGAAAGAATTTTCAATACGCTTCCGTCGTCTAGTCCGGTCAAGGATACGAGCCTCTCGAGCTTGTGACGCGGGTTCAAATCCCGCCGGAAGCATTATTTTAACAGACAAAAGGTTCTAAAATTTACCCTAGAGTTTTCCTGTGCTGCCACTGACGCTATCTTTCTCGTGAAGTATATACACGAGCGGCATAAGTACTGCTATGCCGTTCACTAGATACCATATGTCCCTCGCCATCCACGTATTGGTCTGCCATAGGAAGAACGGAAATTCCCATACCTCCTTCCCTTCCGCAATCCATATAGCTATTATTTCCAGTTGCCACACCGACATGGCCCATAGGTATATACTAAGTCCAAAAATTATGAATGCCCTCCAGTCCTTTCTGAGTCTCATAGTTTCAGCTCCCATTTGGTCATCAACTCAATCTCTATTCTTATAAAACATATTGAATGTGAAAATTCAAATAGAAATATAGAACATAAAATGGTTATATGATATACCGGGTGAACGTTAAGTTCAACAAGGATTTTCTAGACGTGGACGAAGATTCAAAGACGATAACGATAGGCATCCGTGCAAAACCTGTGAAAGGCAGGGCGAACCAAGAGATCATGAAAAAGCTTTCCACTCACTTTGATGTGCCGTCTTCCAGTGTTCACATTGTTGCAGGGCTGCGCTCCAAGAACAAGGTAGTTGAAATCTCTAAAGAATAGAGCACCAATTGATAGTATGAACAACAAAAAGTTCAAGGCAATATTTTTTGACAAAGACGGGGTATTAACAGATTCGTCCAAAGTAATTTTTACCGCATTCAATAAGACTTTGAAATTTTATGGAAAGGACGAATTAAGTTGGGATGAATTTATCGCAAAAGTATGGGGAGTAGAACTTACAAAAAACGTTGAAAGGATTTTCCCAGACTTACCTAGAGAAAAGATAATCGAAATAGCCAACCATTACAGAAAAGAACGCCGAAATAATACCGAACACATAAAAATATACCCAAGCACGATTGAAGTGCTTGATATCCTGAAAAGACGCAATTATAGAATGGCTGTAGTAACGAGCATTTCAACAGAACTCGCAAAAGAGCTATTGGAGAAATTGAATTTGTTAAAATATTTTGATGCAGTTGTAGGAGGCAACTTGACAGAGCCAAAGCCGTCCCCAGAACCGATTCTGAAAACGTGTGAGATGCTAGGCGTTCAGTCAAAAGATGTGTTGTTTGTGGGAGATACGGATTCTGATATAAGCGCTGGAAAGGCTGCAGGGTGCACAACAGCAATAGTGACAACGACGAAAACGAGGGAAGATCTTGAAAAGATAAGCGATATAATCGTCATCGATGACCTGAAAGATATCCTGAAAATAGTTTAACTTTATAAACACGTATTATTCTATTATCTATCACGCAGGAGTCCGATAGTCTGGTCAATTCGGCGGGGTTTAGGCCCCCGTGGCTTAGTGCCTTCGTGAGTTCAAATCTCACCTCCTGCACTAACCTTTCTTTTTTCGTCTTGGCCGCTTGAACGTGCCTTTGGCTATTTTCATCATCCCAACATCTTCCCGCGTGATGTAGCCGAGCATGTAAAGCGATTCCACGAACAGGAAGACGCTTGCAAGGACCCCGGCACTTAAAATTAGTATGTTCGTCTTGGGGACAGCTACCAATACAAGGAACATTATGATGGCACTAATAAGAACCTTGTGGAGGCCTTCGTGTATAGTTACCCCAAGCTCCTTTTTCAGGAAATACGGCACGAGCAGCATTGACGTGAAGCCTGTTAGCGTCAACGACATGGCTGCCCCCGCAAACCCGAATCTTGGCGTCAGGATGTAAAGGGATAAAATGTATTGAATAGCTGCGGCTGACATCACCAGCCCGGAAGTCTTTGATTTGCCCACTCCCATAAGTATGGACGAAAGGTTATAACCGAACATCAGCAGGAACGTACCTATTATAAGGATCTGAAGCGGCTGCGTCGCGTCGACAAAAGCAGGGCCATATAGCCCGACCAGTATGTTCTCTGCCAACACAACTACTATGATCGTTATCGGCACTCCTATAAGGAGTGGGTACTTTACTGCAATTTTCACATAATCGCTGATCAGCTTCTTGTCCTTCTTTTCAAACGCTTCAGCAATCGCAGGTATGACAGGCAACGAAAAGGACGTCATGTAAAACAATATGCTTGACGCTCCGTCCGCGACGCTGTATATGCCG
>CAYVFQ010000068.1:0-4300 GCA_964451045.1 uncultured archaeon | reverse complement strand
AATAATGAAACGAGATGACGACTTTGAGAATATCTGGGAGTTATACGGAGTGCGAGAAAACCCATTTGCCACAACCCCAATCTTAGTCGTTGGGGGGACTATCCCCATGGAAAGCTTTGTGGGTAGGGAAGAATCTGTTGAACGACTAAAGAGGATATTGGGTGCCAAAGGAGGTTCAAGAGCTCTTGTGTATGGAGATGTGGGGGTAGGAAAAACAACCTTTGTAAATGTAGTCAGAGCCCAAGCTATGAGATCTGGTTTCTTCACTCCTTTCAAAGAAATTGCCGTTCATAGTGAATGGGGTAGCGACGCATTTATCAAAAACACTCTCGCAGCAATTTTCGCAACGATGAATCTGATCGACAAAAAACCAATAGGTGACGAGACCTATAAAAAACTCCAACACTTGGTTGAATTAGAGTTCAGTGAACGTGGAGTGTCTGGGACATTTTTAGGAATTGGTGGTGGCAACGATCCAAGAACCACGCCAAATATCGAACCTACCACATTCACCCTGCAGAACTTTTTCCGAGAGATTATCTCTGAAATATACCAAAATACTAAAAAAGAAGTGATTATCCATTACAATAACTTAGAGTTACTACCAGAAGGAAATATCAGAAGAATATTCGACGACTTGAGGGATTTTTTCCAAACGGAGAGAGCGCATTTCATTTTCGTAGGGAATTTGATGTTTTATTCAGCCGTTCAGGGTATCCCACGTTTTTCCTCAATACTAACTGACACACCGATACAAATTGAGAACTTGGCCTTCAAGGAGGTTGAGGAAGTGATGAAAATACGTTTTAATAAGTTAAAGATAAAAAACCCTGTCGTCACCACCGTCCTCCCATTTACTAGGGATGCCCTGCAATCTCTATACGGATTGTTTCAAGGAAACATTAGGAATATCCTTAACAGCTTGTCGACGGCCGTGTTGGAAGCAACAAAGGAACGCCCGATAGTCCTTGACAGTTACGATTTAGCAATCACTTTGAAAGCTATTCTAGAACACAGATATTTATCAACTCTGCCACCGAGAGCCAAGGACGTTCTACTTACAGCAGTAAAACATGACGAGATCACGAACCGGAATTTATCACTAAAGACAGGGGCGGCCCGTTCCAATATTTCCACCTACCTCAGAAATCTCCAAGAAGCGGGTTGTATCTACCTAAGAAGAAAGGATGGTAAAGACAAGTTTTGGAGTGTCGAGCCAAAAGTTAAGTGGTATTTGTTAAAAGCGGATGTGAAGAAAAAAGAACAAAAGAGGGTTACCGACTTTCTTGCAGGAGGGCAAGATGGCAGAAAAAAACGATAAGAGCGACTACAAGACAGCAGCCCCTATCTGTAAAACAAAACTTGGAGAGCTTTACAACCTTGATGCCCTTGAGTTCATGGACCAACTAAAAGCTGAGAAGATTCGGCCAAACATGATTTTCGCCGATCCACCTTACAATATAGGAAAAGCAGAGTGGGATAAAACCCCTAGAGATGAGTATCTTAAATGGACTAGAAAATGGGTAAAAAAGGCAAGCGAAATTCTTCAAGATAATGGAAGTCTTTTCATTATGGGATTTTCTGAGATTCTCGCAGACATAAAATACTTAATCGCGAGAGACTGCCAACATCTAAATAGCTTACGATGGCTTGTGTGGCACTACCGCAATAAGCCAAGCCTAAGCAAGAGAGATTGGGTGAGATCTCACGAGAGCATACTTCATTTCAGAAAGGGGAGAAAATTTCTATTCAACGCTGATCTCATTCGAGAACCTTACAATGTCCATACGCTAAAGTATCCGGCGAGAGGGCAAGCTAAGACCTCTCAGTATGGTAATGGTAAGGACTACATCTGGAAACCGAACGCGGGAGGAAGCAAACCAAGAGATGTTATAATCATACCTACATTATGCGCACCTATGTCTGAAAAGACAAGCCACCCTACACAGAAACCAGAGGAGCTTCTTAGAAAGTTGGTTCTATCGTCAACAAAAGAGAATAATTTGGTTCTGGATCCATTTGTGGGATCAGGGACAACACCAGTAGTATGTGAGCAACTAAGACGAAGATGGATTGGAACAGAAATAGACCAAAAATACTGCAATATGGCAATTCGCAGGTTGAAGAAAATCCCCAAGGATTTACCATTGGAGTACTGGTTGGAGCTTGACAGAAAGAGAGTGATACACCGGGCAGGAGTAAGAGGTCGGGCGCTATAGTTTCCACATGTCTTCAAGGATGAGTTTTGAGAAAGTGAACACTTTATCTTTCCAAGGGCGCTTATGTACATGCGGAGGGGGATCTAAAAAGTATACACCATCAAGCTCTTCTAGGAATTTCGTGTAAACCAAGAAGAGATTGGCCACAAAGGTTACACTAACTTTATCCTCACCCTGCCGCTGAATGTCATTATGGAATATTGCAATCAATTTCAACGGATGCTTCACGAACTTTTCAAGAAGAATTTTATCCACAAAAATCTTGGGCATTCTATCTTTGCTGGATGTCTTCAAGGAAACAACAACCTCTTCAGGATCGATATGCTTTGATGTCGAACCAACCTCTTTTTTAGTATTGGCAATGCAGTCGATTTCGCACCTGTACTTGGGCGCGCCTTTAATGTGGATTGAAAACTGGATTGATTTGTGATAGATTCCGAGTCTTGATAAAATTTTTCTAATCAAATCTTCAAAATATATCCCAGCAAGCTTGCGCGCTTGATTGTCCGGAACGAAAAGATCAAGACCAATACCCACACTCTGTTGGATGGTATAACACACTTTGTCAATGCCATCATTGCGAATGAATTTCTCGAATTCCTTTTTTATTGAGGGAGTAGTTCCACGCTCTTTCCGCAGGGCGTCTAATAGTCTTAAGCAAGTTTCGCTCTCAGCTTGAAGTTTGTCCACGTCCTCTATGAAAAGAGTGGTGTTGATAGGGCGAACTCTTTTGGAACCATTAGTCTTGACTTTCAACAGGTGGTAGTGTGAAGCGGATTTCGTTTTGGCCGGAATTCGTTTGGTGATTTTATCCAATAGATCCTCTATGATTTTGACTGCTAACTCAGTATATCCCTCCAAGTCTTTGGGGGGCCCACCTACAAATTCGTCACCTAAGTCCATAGTAGGGGGTTTAGCATATGGATTAATTAATTTTTGTGCAAACGACTTAATTTCTGTGCAGAATTTCTATTTCTGTGCAAAAAGCCCACCTAGTACAAAAACTGATAAGCTAAAAAGATTCCAACCTCTTTGGCGAGGATATGCCTCTAATAGAAGAATATCCTTCTATCGTAGCAGGGCTGATTTTAGCGATCTTGGGAGGAGCGGTGGTTGGGTTAGCATTCGCATGGGTGCTGAAATTAGGGCTATGGAAATCCATAGGCATGATCGTGGCCGGTATTGTTTCAGCGCTTATAGGTTGGATTATTGGCAGATCTATTGACCAATTATTATCCTCATATTCTAACAGACGTAGGCTCCGTTAGCAAGGAAAACTGAGTTCTAATTCACGAGATGGCAGAACTTGGGGTAACGGTCGATTTTGATTTCTGTGCGGGGAGGGTCCTTGCACAGAAATGAGATTAATTACTGTGCAAGCCATTCTCGAACCCCAAATGTTTATTGTATATTTGCGATAAACAGCAAATTGTGATAATGTGCCAGTCCGCGCAATAAACATTCGCGACAAGAGGCCCATAATAAACGGATTGAACGAGGCCGAAAAACGAATAAACGAACTAGAAAAGCAACTAAAAAGGGAAAAGCGCAGGGGGATAATCTTATTCGTTGTGGGTCTAGCGATTGGTCTAGTGAGTTTTGCGATTAGTCGTTAAGTGAAACTATCTAAAATGGGGTGCGGTGGGCTCTACTGTGCTCACAAGCCCGAATTTATGTGCAAATAGCCGAATTTATGTGCAGACCGCATATTTTGTGGGTTTATGTGCAAAGCCTCGCCCAATAGCGCGGCGGGAAAAGTGTCAGAAAAATCGATGACAAAACTGAGTCTGCTTTGCTCCCTGACCGGAATCGCCGCATTATACGTCGGGGCGATTCAGGCGCGGCCGAGTCTCACCCCAATAGCGAGAATCAACGAGGGCTACGTCGGTCTTAATGCAGTAATTTCAGGTCAGGTCATAGACCTCCACGAGCACCCTGACGGCCACCTTTTCCTAAAGCTCAAGGACGAGTCTGGCGGCGTAATCTCCGTGCCAGTGTTCGCGAGGACCCGCTCGGAGCTGGGGGAACACATCGAACTCCTCGACAACATTCAGGTCCTCGGTCAGGTCGAGCTGTACAAT
>CAYVFQ010000067.1:0-4331 GCA_964451045.1 uncultured archaeon | reverse complement strand
GTCTTCAAACGAAGCGTCACAAAATACGCACTGTTCTACCATACTATTCGCTATTTATTCTAAGTGCAATGGAAGAATAAAAAGGTTTATGGGTAGCGCCAATCAGAGTTCAACAAGTTCATATTCCATCTCACCCATGCCGAAGGATTCGGCATATTTAACGTGTGATTTCGGGTCAACGCCCTGTACCTTTTTGAGAGGCTTGCCGATAGACTTTTCTATAAGGTCGATAGAAGCGGCATCAATAGCAACAGGATCATCTGACACGACTATGCCAATGTCAGGCGCGATAACAGGCCCCGCATGTGTTGCACAATCGCACCTTTTGCTTATGTCTGTCAGGATATTGACAAAGATTTTTTTCTTTGGTTTATTATTATTGTCCACCACATTCAAGCAGGCCGCAGCCGCGGCAGCAAGCATCTGGTCAAATTCCTCTCCTTTCCACATAAGTGCATCATAAGGGCAGGTATCAACACATCGTTGGCAACCAAAACATTTTCCGTAGTCTATCTTCCACTTGTCACCGACAGTTATCGCTCCCATTGGGCACTCCTTGGCGCATGTGCCGCACAGTTGGCATTTCTCTTTGTTCTCAAGAACAGGCGCGCCAGCTGCATGTATGAAACCTTTCGATTCCTTGGAAACTCCGCCCATACCGAAAGCTTTGATAGAGCCGCCGAAACCTGTCATCATATGACCCTTGCCGTGCGCAACTGACAGGATGAACTCAGCATCGCAAACTTCCTTTGCGACTTCAACACCATACGTGTTCTCGTTAATCTTAATATTCACTGTGTGACCTTCGTTCCCGATAACGACCGGAACACCAAGTTTTTCAAACCCGTGCTCCCTTGCCGTGCGCTCATATTTCTCTTTTGTGTCGCGCCCACCAGGATACTTGACAGCAGTGTCAAAAAGGAAAGGTTTAGCATTGGACTTGAGAAGTATGTCAATAAAATATTTAACAAACTTTGGCTTTATGTAAAACTCGTTTCCCCGTTCACCCATATGCAATTTGACCAGAATGTCCTTATTAGCAAAATCATTTAGCCCAAACTTCTCAATGGCAGAAGCAACCTTATCAATCTCTTTCCCTTTTTCAAAGTCAGCACGTTCGCCTCTGATAAGTATTACTTTCGACATGCCATCGCCTTGTAATATGATTTAAAAACACTGTTTAATAAATTTCATTATGGCTGAAATAAAAGTAATCATTTTCGATTTAGGCGGGGTATATTTCGAGGCAGGTACTGTAAAGGCAATGAATAAAATGTATAGTATGATTGATGCTCCAAAAGAGAAAATATACGAACTTTTTGAAACGTTCTCAAAAAAGGAGGGATGGCTTATCCGAAGGGGTCGATTGACGAGCGAGGAGTTTTGGAAAGCCGTGATGGAGAAATTAGATGTTGATGAAACTGTAGCGGAAAAATTGAAGGAATTGTGGAACTCTTCTTACGTCCCAAAACTTGGAATGAGAGAACTTGTGAGGCAACTAAGAAAGAACTATAGGGTCATTGCATTTTCAGGAAACACGAAGGAAAGGATGGAATATCTTAATCGGAAATACGGTCTTCTGAACGAATTTGACGATTTCGTGCTGTCGTTTGAGGAGGGTTTTACCAAAACTGAGAAGGAATTTTACGAAATCCTTGTCAAAAGGATAAACTGCAAGCCAGAAGAAAGCATTTTGATAGATGATATTCAGAAATTCCTCAATACGGCAAAGCAGTTCGGAATAAGGACAATCCTTTTCAAAAACCCTGACCAACTAAAACATGACCTGAAGAAGGAAGGAATAAAATTTTAATAAGTGGACCGACCGGGACTTGAACCCGGAGCCTCTTCCGTGCAAGGGAAGCGATCTGCCATTGATCTATCGGCCCGTAGAATAATAATTGTTATTAGGTTAAATTTAAAACTTAAAGTTCGTTGAGGTCAACCGCTCATAGAAATCCCTTCTGTCTCCTTTGTTTGAATTGACCTCTGAGTCGTACCTTCCACCAGATTCAGCGCCTAACTGTACCTTCCACGCTGCTTTGACTTCGTCGAACTTCTTCTGAGTAACTACAGGTTTGTAAATGTCATCTCCTTCTCCCATGTCCAACACTATTTTAATCCAATACCTTTATCCTTATAAATCTTTAAAAAACTCTTTCCATAGCTACGAGAGTCTCAAGGTTTTCCAAAAAAATATACAGTATATTTTTCTGAAGGTATACATCCACAACTTTTTCATTGTCCTTCTTTTCAGTGGATAAAGCAAAAAATCCAATTCTTAGACTGTCTTTATTGTATGCAAGAAATGGAGCATAATTACTCAACTCAGAAACTGGAAGGGTTTCATTGGGCTCGATTAGCCTTTTGTACATACGATCTAAAGTTTTAAAGTCCAGTACTATCTCGGCGTTGTAATAAATTGAAGTTATTTTCATTTTTAATCTTAAAATATCAAGCTTTTTCAACTTTGCCTTTCTGGGCAATAATTAATGGTCTCGATTCTGTCAATGCCTGTGCAACTTTCTTTCTTGCTGATGTCAACAATCTCCATACAGTGCCGCGTGATGTATTCATACGTTCTGCTGTCTGATCCTGTGTTAACCCTTCGAAATCTGCCAGTTTCAGTGCGTCGTATTCGGGATAAGTCATCTCGAGTGGCTCCAAGTTTTTAATTGGGAACGGGCGAAATTCCTTTGCATGTGGGATTTCAGATAAGCGCAACTCGCTGAAAGGCCTCCCAGGCCCCTCCCTTTCCATGAACCATCTCCACCTCCTCCTTCTTCCCATCCCTCTTCTTCTTGGTCTTGGCATTTTTATCACTCCCTAGTTATTTTATTGAAACCGCAACATTTAAATATTAGCATATGCACATAATTATATGTTATGTGCAATAGCACATAATTAAAAAGGAGAGAGGTGAAAAATATGCCAGGATTTGATAGAACAGGTCCAAGAGGCGAAGGTCCTTTGACTGGGCGTGGTTTTGGGTGTTGCAGGAGAGGCTTTGGATTCGGAAGAGGTTTCGGAATGAGGTTCGGTCGCGGACGTGGTTTCAGAAATGAATACACATACAGATATCCGGTTGTCGCACCAGCTCTGACAGCAGATCAAGAGAAGGCGATGTTGGAAGACGAGATGAAAATACTTCAGGAAGACATGGAATCGATAAAAAAGCGAATTGAGCAACTAGAAAAATAACCTTACTTGAGATAAAAAGAAGTGATAAAATGCCGAGTGGTGGAAGAGGAAGGATGAGAGGATTTGCCATGGGCCCATCAGGAAAGTGTATGTGTACCAATCCAGAATGCAACTATACGATGAGCCACGAACGTAGTAAACCATGCTACAAATTAAAATGTCCGAAGTGCGGAAGCCCAATGATAAGGAAAGAATAAAGTTATTTACGTTTAGGCAAACATCTTTAGTTCAATGAATACTCTAATATGGATACTTGCCAGTACATTTCTTATAAGCCTAGTATCATTTATAGGGGTACTTACTTTGGCTCTCAAAAAGAAAATGCTTGAACAAGCACTTATGTTTCTTGTAGCTTTGTCAGCAGGTGCTCTTATAGGAGGTGCGTTCATACACTTGATACCCGAATCAATTGGAAGTTTTACTTCAGGCGAATTAGATATTTTGTTTTCATACGTTCTTGTTGGATTTGTCATATTCTTCTTGCTCGAGAAGGTTCTCTATTGGCGCCATTGTCATAATGCGGATTGCCATGTGCATACCTTCGGCTACATGAATCTTGTAGGAGATGCTCTTCACAACTTCATAGACGGTATAGTCATAGCTGTTTCATTTATTTCGAACGTAAACGTTGGCATAGCATCGACAATAGCAATAGCTTTTCACGAGATTCCACAGGAAATCGGGGATTTCGGTGTACTGCTTCATAGCGGTATGAAAAGAGAAAGAGCAATAATGTTAAATTTTGTAGCAGCATTGACTGCGATGATGGGTGGTATCACAGGCTTCTTTATTTCGTCAATGATAGAGTCATTTATACCAATGTTGCTCCCGATTGCAGCTGGTGGATTTATCTACATAGCTTCATCTGACCTTATCCCAGAGCTCCGCGAAGTTGCTGATGTAAAGAAATCAGTTTTAACCTTCCTTGTGTTCATTCTAGGCATAGCCATAATGTGGATTGCGAAGATGGTGTTTATTTAACTTCCAGTTTTTTTCTCAATTTAAAATTTTTCTATCGTTGAAATAGCTAAAGCTAGCTCAAAAAATTCGGACCTTTCGAATTAGGTGCCTAAAGGTAAAGCCCCCGCACACTAAATTATCACAAGATAATTAATGGAGGTGATCCAGCC
>CAYVFQ010000066.1:0-4366 GCA_964451045.1 uncultured archaeon | reverse complement strand
TCCTTGTAGTATTTGTAGATGGCTTCATGCAACGCGTCGCTCGCCAGCAACGAACAGTGTATCTTAACTTTCGGAAGGCCTCCTAACTCGTCATTCACGTCCTTCCTGCCTATTTTCAGCGCCTCTTCCAATGTTTTGCCCTTGGCCAGCTCGGTTATCATGCTGCCTGTCGCAACCGAAGCCGCACATCCAAAGCTCTGGAACTTTATGTCCTTTATGTACAGTTCCCCCTTATCATTCTTGTCTATCTTCAAATACAGCCATAACTCGTCACCGCACATAGGACTGCCTACCTTTGCTGTAGCATCCGCATCTTCTATTTCTCCCATATTGTTAGGGTTACGGAAATGCTCTATGATTTTTTCTGTGTACGGTCCGTACCTACTCTTCTTTACGCTCTCTTTTGGCATCAATATATATAACGGCGTTATAATTTAAATCTTTTTGTCCGGAAGTAATACAAGTCTTAACTTTTAAATTACCAATTCAAAGAATATTCAAGGAGATGGCAATGGTAAAGAAAAAGGGATTTCCGAAGTGGAATGAGAATGTACTGTGCACTGTCACTCGCATCACCCCATTCGCTGCATGGTGCATATTGGACGAGTACGAGAACGAAGACGGCTCGCGCATTGAAGGGATGATACACATCTCACAGGTCGCCGGAAAATGGGTAAAGGACATAAGGAAGTTTGTCAAGCCCAACAAGCAGTATATAGCAAAGGTTATCAGGATAGACCGCGAGAAAGGCCACATAAACCTGAGCCTGAAGCGAGTGAGCAAAGTTGACAAAAGGGAGAAGCTGGACACTTATAGGAGAAACAAGCGGGCAAGCGGGATGCTCACGCAGGCCGCGAAAAAGCTTGGCGAGACTATGGTGAATGCGGAAAAGGAGGTTGTGTCAAAGCTTAAGGACGACTATGATGATTTGTTCTCAGCATTCGAGGACGCCAGCACCAACCCGGACGTGCTGAAAGAGGCGGAAATATCCAAGAAGTGGCGAGATGCTCTACTGGAAATAATCGAGAGGAACTTCCAGACAAAAGAAAGAAAGATAAAAGCCGACCTTAAGCTATCGAGCACCGCAGGAGACGGCATTAATAGCATCAAGAAGACTCTGGCCGCGTTGGAAAAGAAAAGCGGCGCGACTGTGAAGTATATCTCTGCGCCAAACTACCTTATCGAACTGACGACAGATGACCCTAAAGAGGGGGAAAAGAAACTGAAAGAGGCATTGGAAGAAACTGTCAAGGGAATCCAGAAAGTGGACGGCACTGGTGAATACGAATTTATCAGATAGGTTTTTGGAACATGAAAATGAAAAAATGCTTCAAGTGCGGACTATACACGCTGAAGGAAAGATGCCCGAAGTGCGGCAGTACGACCAAGAGCCCGAATCCGCCGCCTTTCTCCCCAGAGGACAAATACGGGAAATACAGGCGCTCTACAAAGGTAAAGGCCGACAAAGAAATATAATAGCTGAAGGATAATAATAAACATGGATTGTTATGACAACAAGAATTGTTGAGATAAAAAAACCCAGGCTGAAAAATCCCATATTTATCGAAGGGCTGCCTGGCGTTGGGAACGTTGGCAGGCTAGCTGCTAACTACCTCATCGAAGAACTGAAAGCGAAGAAGTTTGCCGAGCTTTACAGCTCACATTTCACTCCACTCGTGCTTCCAAAAAAGGGGTCGACTGTGCATGTTCTAAACAATGAGTTCTACTATTGGAAAGCTAAGAAGCCCGGCCAGAGGGATTTGGTAATTTTGGTGGGCGACCAGCAGAGTATCGATTTTGAAGGCCATTATGAAATAGTGGAGAGCATATTGGAGTATGTAAAGAAACTAGGCGTAAACGAAATGTTCACGTTGGCTGGCCTAGGGACAGGAGAGAAAAAAGTCGAGCCGAACGTGTTCGGCGTGGTAAACGAGCCTAGCCTCGTTGAAAAATACAAGAAATACGATATCACTTTTGAAGAAGGTGAGAAAATTGGAACCATCCAGGGCGCATCAGGCCTGCTTATCGGCATTGGGAAGAGTTACGGCATCAAGGGCGTATGCATGCTCGGCGAGACTTCAGGTGTGCCAATCATACCTGATCCGAAAGCAGCCGAGGCTGTATTAACGGTTCTTACAAAAATGCTTAAAATCAAGATAGATACGAGCAAGATAAGCGAAAAGGTTAAGGAAATGGAGGAGTTCATCAAGCGCATCGAAGACATCCAGCGGAAGGCAGTCCTGCAGATGCTCAAGCAACAGATGCCGCAACCTCCGAAGCAGAAGGACAAGGACGATCTCACTTACATTGGATGAATAACTTTCAAATCCTTTGAGCATTCAAAGATTTATAAAACTATAGCAACAAATAAGATAGATATGGAACCAGCGGAAGAAACCCAGATGGAAAATGAGCAGGAAGAGGACTCGCAAGGCAACTTCTTGGTATCAAGGCAGGACTATCTGGCTTCAGGGATACACATAGGCATGAAGCAGAAGTCTAAGCAGATGAAAAAGTTTATATACAAGATTCGGCCAGACGGCCTTGCGGTAATGAACATACAGATGATTGATGACAGAATAAGAACTGCCGCAAAGTTCCTGTCAAAAGCAAAGAACATCGTTGCTGTTAGCAGAAAGGGAATAGCCCACAAGGCTGTGGACAAGTTTGCTGAAATAACAGGTGCTCATGCTGTAACAGGCAGATTCATGCCGGGAACGCTGACAAACCCTAACTACAAGGATTTTTACGAGGCCGATGTTGTTCTGATAATCGATCCTGATTACGATTACCAAGCGTTGAAGGAAGCGGCAACAGCAAGGATACCAGTTATTGCATTAAGCGGGACGTCAAACGAAACCTCGGACGTCGACCTCGTCATACCGTCTAACAACAAGAGCATGCGGGCTATTGGCACGCTTTTGTGGATACTGAGTAAGGAAATCCTGAAGGAGCGCGGGAAGATAAAAAGTGATGAGGAGTTTACCCATAAGATTTCTGAATTTATAAAGGAAAGTTTTAGATCAGAAAGAAGCTCTAGATCACAAAGGGCACGCGGAAGGGGCAGAAGTTCCAGAAAAAGACCCAGAAACAGATACTGACCATAAAAACTCGGGAAGTCGCTCAGAACAACCGAGCAGTCATTTCACATTTTTATAATATAATTCACATCAGCCAAATCAATATTAAAATAGATGCGAAAATTCTAATTCGCGCCGGTTAGAATCTGGACAGAATTTTATTGGATGCCATTCCAATATAAGTTTTCGATGTATGTAATAAATTGAGGTTAGACCAATGACAAAGATTTCTAAGATCAAAAAACGTGACGGAAGAATAGTTGAGTTTGACAAAAGCAAAATAGCAAGCGCTATATGGAAGGCCGCCGAATCTGTTGGCGGCGAGGACAGGAAAAAGGCGGAAGAACTTGCCGGTATTGTCGAGAGCGAGCTTGAAAAAAGGTACGAAGGTAACGGGGACATCCCTACAGTTGAGGATGTGCAGGACATTGTGGAAAAGGTTCTTATAGAAAAGGGGCATGCCAAGGTCGCGAAGGCGTACATACTCTACAGGCAGAAGCGCTCCGGTGTAAGGAAAATCAAGGCATTACTGGGAGTTGAAGACGGACTGAAACTTAGCCTGAACGCGTTGAAGGTCATGGCAAGCCGATATCTTATAAGGGACTCTGAAAGAAATATAGTTGAAAGCACCGACCAGTTATTCAGGCGCGTGGCAAAAGCAATAGCAGAGCCTGAGAAGCAGTTTGGCGGAGAGGAGAAAGCAAGGGGATATGAAGAGAAGTTCTACAACATGATGGTCAGCCGGGAATTCATGCCTAACAGCCCAACACTTATGAATGCAGGCACAGATCTTGGCCAGCTGTCCGCTTGCTTTGTTCTGCCTGTTCCCGATTCCATTGGCGGCATATTCGACTCTGTAAAGTACACTGCAATTATACATAAGTCGGGAGGCGGCACTGGCTTTTCTTTCTCCAAGATAAGACCGAAGGGAGACGTTGTGAAAAGCACCGGAGGCATCGCGTCAGGTCCGTTGTCTTTTATGCAGGTCTTCAACGCCGCGACCGAAGTTATAAAGCAGGGCGGCAAGCGCAGAGGCGCGAACATGGGAATAATGCGCGTAGACCACCCGGACATACTTGAGTTCATAACGTGCAAAGAAAGGGAGGGCACGCTAAGCAACTTCAACATATCCATAGCAGTCACGGACGCATTCATGCGCGCAGTAGAGAACAACAGCGAATACAATCTGATAAATCCGCGGTCAGGCAAAGTCAGCAAGAGGCTCCCTGCGCGAGCGGTTTTCAACCTTATGGTGATGATGGCCTGGAAGAACGGTGAACCTGGTG
>CAYVFQ010000065.1:0-4402 GCA_964451045.1 uncultured archaeon | reverse complement strand
CCGCCACTCGGACTCAAGATGACGTCGACAGATTTGCCCGTCTAGCGGGACAGGTCGAAAAAGGAATTAATTCAAGTATTTTCTTTCCCAATGAAAATTATATGTGTGGGAATTGTGGGTATGGGGAAATGTGTGAGAAGTGGTAGTGAACAGGTGAATCTCTTAGTTGTTTTTTTAAATCTTCAGACTTTCGGCTAGTACCAGGGCGTGATCTCTTTCCAGAGAGGGAAATCTTATCCCGGTAGTATCCCCGGCATGGTAATGCCCCCGGAATTTCAAGTCGTTATGCTCGTAGCATCCTTCCCCATGTTAATGGGCCACCGGTAGGTGCTAAGCTCTGTAAGCAGCACATCTTATAGATTTTCTTTTCCGGATTGACAAGATTCACTTTCGGTTGTATCCTTACATCCAGGAATACGGGGCGCATATTTTTCGGCATCTGGGCAACACTCGTGAAGAAACAGGGTATAGGGTTCAGGATCTCGGGTTTAGGGTAAAGAAACGAAACCGCAGATCAAAGCGGATTATTCTTTCTGAGAACTGTGAACCGTGAACTGAGAACTGATTTTTAGCCACAGAGATCGCAGAGGCCACAAAGTGGAATAACAAAATGGAAGAAAAATAAAACATTTAGAAATGATACAAGGCGTTATTAACCGGATGGCTAATAATTCTTTCCTATTGAAGGGGTGGAGCGTCATATTAGTTTCCGCCTTATTTGCCTTATCAGCTAAAGATTCAAATATTTGCTTTATTCTATTAGCATATTTTCCGGCCTTTTCTTTCTGGATTCTGGATGGATATTTTTTACAACAAGAAAATCTGTTTCGTAAATTGTATGATAATGTTAGAAAAATGAATAATGACGATATTGATTTTTCCATGAACACTTCGATTGTTAAAAAAGAAGTAGATAGCTGGCTTTGGTTTTGTTTTTCAAAGACCCTTCTCGTATTTCATGGGATAATTATTGTAGCCATATGCGTTGTAATATATATGACATTACAAGACGGAAATTAATACTTGAAAGGATTTGAAAATGGCCAGAAGAGTATTTTTTAGTTTTCACTACGATCATGTATGGAAAGTGAATCAAATCAGATGCATGACTAATATAATCGGAACAGCCGCCGCGGGTTTCCAAGATGCTTCCTTATGGGAAACGGCCAAGAAAAAAGGGGATGCAGTAATAAAAAAAATGATTGATAAAGCATTAGAAAACACTTCTGTTACTGTTGTATTAATAACGCATGGATCAGCAAACCGGAAATATATTAATTACGAAATAGAAAAATCTCTAGAAAGAGGTAATGGTTTAGTAGCAGTGCAAATTCATCACTTAAAAAACCAAGATGGATATGTAGGGAAGCCTGGAGCAATACCATCCCAGATTAGTAATAATGGATTTAAAGAATACAAATATACAAGCAAAGAAGCCTTGGCAAGATGGATTGAAGAAGCCGCACGACTGGCATTAGAGAAAAAAACAGCACAGCGGCTAAAAAGGATATTTCCATAATCTCGAAGGCAGTGAGTGTTTTCCGGACAGGAACGGACGACTCGTGCCAAGGAGCGGATAAATGGTTCCGAGGAACGGACGAGTCGGACCACGGAACGGACGGTTGGTTCCACGGAGCGGATGACTCGTTCCCAGGAACGGATGATCCGGGGAGAGGAACGGATGAGTCGTTCCAGGGAACGAATGAGTTGTTCCAAGGAACGGAAGGCCTGTTCTTGGGTAATAACGATGTTTTCAGGCCAAAAATGAGGTTACGGGCCGGAATCTGCTTAACGCAGGCCCGATAATGAAAATCAAAATAGGAAAACAAGATTGCGGGCACGGCCCGTCCTATGCCTGATGGAGGAATCCTTGAAGAAAATCGACTTACATATTCATACGATCTCAACTGACTGGGATGATGGCTTTGACTTTAATCTTCAAAAGCTAAAAAAGTACATCTTCGAAGCAAAGCTGGATGCCATTGCGATTACAAATCATAATGTGTTTGATGGTAATCAATTTAGGACGATTGGCGAAATATTAGGAGTGGTTGTTTTTCCGGGAATAGAGGTCAGCCTAGACTGTGGCCATATATTGATAATCGGTGGCACTGCTGATTTGGGGGACTTCGAGAAAAAGGCTCAATTAGTTGCTCAGAGGATCACCCAAAGTGGAGACAGTATTTCGGTCGAAGAGCTTGTAAAAATATTTGGTGATCTAAATAATTATTTGGTGATTCCACATTACCAAAAAGGGCCGGCAATTAAAGGGGAAGCTTTAAGTAGGATTGCTAATTACGTATCAGCCGGTGAGGTTGATAGCGCCAAGAAATTTATCCGCGCTATTAAAGATGAGAAAATGCTTACTCCTGTCTTATTTAGCGATGTGAGAATATGTGACGAGTTGGACAAGCTTCCCACAAGACAAACTTTTATTGACTGCGGCGAGTTGACCTTAACCGCCATTAAAGCATGCCTGCAAGACAAGGGGAAGGTTGCATTATCTGAAAGCGATGGGAATAATCTTTTCCAGGTTTTCGACGATGGTCAGAAGATGTCGACGGGATTAAATGTCCTTCTCGGCGAGAGATCAACCGGGAAGACCTTTACTTTGAATAGAATCGATGAATTATACGAAAATGTAAAGTATATCAGACAGTTTTCATTGGTACAGCAAAATGATAGTGCAGACGAACGCGAATTCAAGAAAGATCTACAAAGAAAAAGGAGCCTGATCATAGACGAATATTTGTCTAGATTCAAGGTAGTTTTGAATGATATTGTAAATATTGACTTACAGAGAGATGAACGAGCAGTAGAAAGTTATCTCAGCACCCTTTTGAAATCCGCGGAGGAGGCAGAAAGGAATGATGAATATTCCAAAACAGCCTTATTTAATGAGTCAGAGTTCTCAATAAGTGAAGACGAGACGTTGTATAATTTGATTGGATCAGTTCGCCAGGTAATAGAAAATATTGAATACCGAGCAATAATTGAAAAGCATATAGACATCAGTTCCATGAAGCAACTTGCATGTGAATTGATCGAATTGTTATGGAGAAAAGCATTTGAAAAAAAGACGAAGGTACTTGTAAATGATTTGATACGAGACATTAAGGCTGGCTTGAAGATACGAACATCGGCGGTTCAAATCGAGGATGTAGACTTGTATCGCGTAAGCATCGACAAGAAGAAAGTTGAAAGATTTTCGGATATTGTCAAATTCTTGCAGAGAGGGGCAATAATTTCGAAAGAAAGCATCCAAGGATTTAACGTTGTAGTGGAAAAAGGTGAATTTGGAGGCGCTGGAGAAATAAAAAAAGCAAATGATGGAAAAGGGGCATTCAAAGACTCCCTTGAGAAATATGAACGGCCTTATGATTATTTGAAGACTTTACTGGATAATGAGAACGTGACGCGATCCGAACTCTACAAATTGTTTGTAAAGATAAGCTACAAAATCCTAAACAGAGACGGATTCGAGGTATCCGGTGGTGAGCGGTCTGAATTCAGGTTGCTGCAAGAAATAAATGATGCGCAAAATTACGATATTTTATTGATTGATGAGCCGGAGTCTTCATTCGATAATATGTTTCTTAGGAGCGACGTCAACCAACTCATTAGCGAGATTTCGGGGTTGATGCCTGTAGTTGTGGTTACCCACAACAATACAGTTGGAGCTTCCATCGGAGCCGATTACCTACTGTATGCAAGTAAAGAAATTGAAGGAGGCGGAGTGGTATATAAGTTATATTCTGGATATCCGACAGACCGGAGGCTAAAGTCACAGAACGGAAATACGATTAGCAATCACGAGATAACGCTAAACTCACTTGAAGCAGGATATGACGCCTACAATGACAGGAGGCAAGGATATGAAGCTATTAAAGATTGAGAACAATCTCGGATATTATCGTAATGACCAGGGAGAATTTGCCCAAGTAGACAAGATCACGAAGGAAGATATTCTAAAGCTGGTGGATTTAACGCTTGGCGAGGAGGATATAGAGTTCGACGAGTACAATGAGGAAAATCTCAAGAATCAAGCCCATCAGATTATCTACAAAAGTATATCCGAGAAATTGCAAGGGCTCAAAGACAGAAGACAGGAGTTCATAGATCAATCGGAGCGACTGTATTTGCAGGATTACGAGAAGTATCGAGATGAACCATCACAACAAAGCGCTTAACCGGACACCTAGCGGCTGGTTTAAAAGAAGCGAGGAATAATGATATTGGCATATTACGCTATTGTACAAACACTTATTTATAAAGCACTTATCGTCACAAATCTACAAATCCATGCAATCCGTGGTTATTAGACAGTTCTCAGTTGACCACAATTAAAATTTGTACTACTATCCTTCCTTTTGTTGTTTTTTATGTGTCGTTTTCATGCGGC
>CAYVFQ010000064.1:0-4598 GCA_964451045.1 uncultured archaeon | reverse complement strand
TTCATGAATTGCCCCTACAGTAAACCTCTTTCCAATAGTAATCATGATCTAAATTATAATTTCTTGATTTAGGATTATCTCTGTCTAATTCCCATTTCAGTGGATTGTTTTGGATGTACGTTCTTATTCTCAACAGTTCAGCATCATTTCGAACCACATGTTCATAGTAGTTACGTTGCCAGAATGGCTGTCCACTTCGATTCAGGATTTGGTTTATATGTTTGGCCGTGTTCATTTTGAAATAACCGACCACCTTAGATAATAGCATATTACGGCGATTAGGTGGAGGCGATTCAAGTGGGACATCCCGCCTTTGGCGGGGAATCGCCCCTACGCCTTTAAGATCATCTCTTCCCATTATAAATATTATACCATGAACATGGTTGGGCATGATCATAAATTCATCCAATTTCACCATAGGAAACTTTATTTCTAGATCATTCCAAAATCTATGTACAATCTTCTGCAGATGGGGATATTTCTCAAAGTAAACATTTCGATTATTTGTGCATATTGTCACAAAATAGGCGCCGTTTTGCGAATAATCATAATACCTTAACCGAAGATGTTTTCTTTCCTTAGAATGTTGATTACTCATATAGATTATTACAGAAATTTGTATGGTGTGGCATTTGTAGGGACAACTCATGAGTTGTCCCTACGTTTCCTCACCCCACCCCTCATACCGGTCAGCCAATCATGGACTAATGCAACTTTCATCAACCATCAACCTTCAATGTGAGAAATACCAAACAACTTATAAACCAATCGATCAACCTCTTTTTCTAACTGTACTACTTCATCGAACTCATTTTTACTTTTAAGTTCATGAAGGGTTAGGGAAAGCTGAGAAAGCTGTTCATGTATTTTGTTTTTAGTATCAAATTTAGGGATACGTACATGCTTCATTACAGAAGGTGTACCAAACCCCCTCCCAGCTGAGGAATATGATTTGATAAATTCCCGTACAGGTGTCGAATTTATTACAGTACAAAGATAGTGAGCTTCTGTCACGTCCTGAGTAGCAAACAAAGAAGTTGTCTTTGTAGGGATAATCATCCTGTAACCAAACGGTGTCTTATATTGTGAGATCACTGCCGCAATAATATCTTGACTCATTAACTGCCATATGACTTTATAAGAAGCAATAGTATAAAGTCCAATACCATACATTGCATAAAATGCAGTTCTTTCGGCCAGTTCTCGTATAGATTTTGAACCCCGCGACAGGAGAATATCTTTGAATCTTGTGAGATAACTGTAGGTTTGTGGCCATTTCTTCTTCATGTAATCTTCAGGATATGGTTCACGCTTTTGTGGTTCCTGCGTCATTAAGACATAAATTTGAGGAGTCACTTTCCACCGTTCAATGTCTGATCCACGTGCAACTGGAAAAACAAGATCAGCCTCTATCCTTTCTTCTACTTGCTGAACTTCTCGTTTTCCTGATTTCGGCAAATTCGTAATAATCAAATCCCCATTCGACAACACTTGCTTTATATCGATTAAAAAAACACCGTACGGTTGGGTATCTGCACCTTGCCGCGCCTTATAAATATTTTCTCCGTGAATGATAGCATATTTTTTTTGATCTTCCCCAATTGTTTGCCACGAACCAGTAGGAGAACCTATGGGTTGAGCAAGTAACCTCTTTTTTTGTAAGAGTGGCAGTACATCTTCTAGTGTTAGGTCGGTAGGAATTTTACCTACACCTTTCTTTCTTTTCCAAAGCATGTAAGTTACAGGATATTTTGTTTTTTCAGCTTTTTTCAAAATAACTGCTGCGGTCTTGTTACCAGCTCCTTCAAATGGCTGAATAGAAACTAAATCATGTGCTTTAGTTACTTTTAAAAGTTCATGGTCGTTAAGTTGAAACTTACGAAAACCTTCACCTGCACCTTTCGATTTGAAGACTTCTTGGGTAATTAGAAATCCAAGTTTAGCATTCTTCTTTAAATAGTAATCTGCTGCTGCATACGTAAAAAGCATAGAAAAATCTTTTTCCCCCCTCCTAATCGAGCAGCATGTCCTTTAAGCGAAAATAATCCATATTGCTTCCACATTTCAAGAGTAGCTTTGCGATATTCTTGAGAAAGATATCCCCAACGAATCCAAGGAGGATTTCCAACTACAAAATCAAATTGCCCAGCTATCATTGGTGCAAAAGCATTCTTTAGAAAACGAGCCCAGATACCATTTTTACCTTGTTCTTCCAGTTTACAAATTTCGTTATAAAAGTTCTGAATTACATTTTCATGTGGTGGAAACACCAATCCTTCTCTTTTGAATCGTTTGATGGCTTCCACGACAGAATAGTTTTGTTTCGCCATCTTTTCAACAATCGGTGCTGCTTTTTGCATAAGAAAGCCTTCGTCTTTTACCCAGATATGAGGAACATGAAATTGCCCTACAGAAGTTTGAACTTTTATATGTTCTCCACCAGCAAAATTGAATTCAATCTTTCCGGTTTTATCCGGCCACAAAACAGAATCAGCAAGATATACAGGAATTTCAAAATCGTTTAATTCATTAGCAAGCTCCCCTAGTGCAAAAAGATAATTGGTACGAGCTGCAATAACAGCTAGAGGATTAAGATCAAAACCCCAAATATTGGCGACAATTCTCTTGGCTGTCTCAAGGGTATCGTTCTTGTGATTATGTCCAAACTCTTTTGCCCTTTGAATAGCCAAGACCAAGAAGGTTCCAGAACCACAAGCAGGATCAAGAAAACGTTTAGAAATATTTCCGTCATAGCCTACTTCATTCAGAAGTAATTCAGCTAACCAATCAGGGGTATAGTACTCACCAAGTTTGTGGCGAACCTCTTGAGGAACCAGATATTGATATAGTTTCTTGAGAAGGTCTCTATTAGATTTTGGATTTATTGTAGTTGTGGCAGGCTCAAATTCAGAAAGAGCCCGGGCAACCTCTCTGATCGCTTCTTCAACTCGGGGGGAAAAAGTATCAAGATACCATCGAAAGAAGTCTCCCTCAAGGAAATTAGTAATCCCCCTCTGGGCATAAACTCCACCTTCTTCAATATAATTAAGCTTGTTAAGCAAAGCCTTCTTGTTAGCATAAATAAGATCATCAGAGAAAGAGGATTTATATGAAGTCTCAGAGATAGTTAGAAGTTCTGCAGCAATTAATTTCATTAAGAAAACAAAATAAGTGTGAACAGAAAATAAAAGTTCCTGAAAATCGGTCTCTTTACTCACTTTATACAAATCTGAGAGTTTCTTGGCTTCCTCTGCTTGTTGTGCGTTGAAATGCTCCCCATATACTATGCCAAAAAGACGACGCCACTCATTGAAGAAAGTTCTTGCTCGTCCCTTGGTATCCCAGTTCTCCATAGCATCAGCAAAAGCCGACACCACTTGGGGTGCAAGTTTGCTTTTTACCCCAAATACTTCAGATAGGTTCTCTGCTGTTAACAATCGTCTGGAAAGTGCTCTTAAATAGGTAAGAAAGGTGCGCGCACTTTGCGGAGTAAAAGGGTAGGGTCCAATGAGTTTGAAATCCTGTTGTTCAAGCTTCGTCTTAAGTTTTCTTTTGTCACCTTGATATTGAACAAAAAATATTTGCTCACCATCAAAACCAACTCCCACTAGCTTCGGGTCAAGGAGGAATAGTGTATCCTTTTTTCCCTCTGCTTCTCCGATAATGTAATCTATTAGCTGGCCATAAGCATGGTTTACCCATTTGCGGGACTGAAAGGATGATGGATTTTCATATTCTATGATTACCTGTCCATGCAAAACATCTGCGCGACCACTTTTATATATAGATTTTTCATACTTCCCATGCAATTCTACACCTATACTCGAACACAATGGCTCTAGAATTTTCTCAAAACCAATTCTCAAATCTTCTTCTGTACTGGCAGTACGCATTATCTTAGATGTAGAAGTTACAAGTTGATCAGAAACCCGAATAAGTGGTTCTTGGGATTCAAGATTTAGATTTTGTACCTTTTTTGTTTTTCTCATATTATCCCTACTCTTGTAACATCCTTAAAATACATCTCAATGCTCATATCACGTTCCTCTTCTTAGACATTTCTGAACTCAGATTTCACCTGACCCTTTAAGATAACAATCTGTTAGAATAAAAACCGCATCTTCCCATCTTGTCTCGTTCACTAAAGCCTTCACATGATTTTCAAACTTGTTGTTCCTATGTTATCCTCTTTTGAGGGCAAAATCAAGCATTATTTTGTCCTGGTTCGTAGTTGCTCAATTCATTGGGCTATCTTGCCTGATAAATCACGCAACTACGACTCGATGAATCGAGCGACTACAAAAAAACAACCCCCCATCCCAAAGGGAGGGGGGGTCGCTTGATTTCAATTCATTCTCATCTATCTCAACAAGGCGGCGGATCTCCACCCTTGTACAGGTAGTTGATCAAGTAGACAATGTCGCCTATGTCGACTGCTCCATCACAGTTGGCATTACCCGCTTCCAACGGAGCGGGCGGCTCACCTCCCTTATACAGATAATTGATCAAGAACACTATGTCGCCCACGTCTATGGTCTGATCCCCGTTGGCGTCTCCGCGGATGAATGAAGGGGTGGTTCGCCCCAATCCAAACCAGC
>CAYVFQ010000063.1:0-4622 GCA_964451045.1 uncultured archaeon | reverse complement strand
CCGTAGGGGCGATCCCCTACTGGGGCGGCACCATTTTCCATTCGGTTAGCCCCGCCACCTGTGGGCGGGGTCGTTTTCTATTCAATCTGGCGCAACGTGTGGCACCGCCGCCCTCGGCGGTGGAACCAGAAACGAGAAACCAGGAACCAGAAACCAAAAATACCCACTTCCCCCTGTTCCCACCCACCGTATTTCATCCCTTCCTTTCTTCATTTTCTTGAACCTTGAACCTTGAACGAATATTTACTGTGAACTGCGAACCGTGAACTGTGAACTCTTCTTCCCTTCATCCTTCAGCCTTTCTCCCTCCCCCGCCTCGCCGCTAGGGACGCTCGCTGGCGTCACGCCTGTTTTCCCCGCCAGTACCTTTTATTTGTTGAGCGACGGCCTTTCCACACAGGACCGCCGGATCACTAAGGCCTACTTTCGTATCTGCTCGACGTATCGGTCTCGCAGTCAAGCACCCTTGTGCCTTTACACTCTACACCGGATTGCCAACGCTCGTTCTCCTACACACAACATATAGAGTGTTTTTCTGAAAAATTTCTATTATTTCTACAAATATGGATTGACCTGCCGATTTTGAGCATGTATTATTGCTTGAGCATATGCTCAAGAGAGGCTACTAACCATGGATGGTTTAACCGACATTCAGTACGAATATCTTCGACTAATCGCACGTTTTATTGAAAAAGAAGGTTATTCACCAACTCGACGGGAATTAGCCAAACTAACAAGTCAGAAGAGCGTTAATGGCGTTCGGCAGCATCTTAATGCACTAAAAAACAAAGGATTTGTGAAATTCGATCCTCCTGGGCGGCCCAGAAATATCCATATCATCCAAATGCCTCAGATTCAACTTTCGTTGTTTGAGGAAGAAGGTGAAGGTAATGTCAAAAGAAAAGCCCAATAATCAAACAGATGAGCTAGCAGAGCTAAAGGCACGGATTGAGACCTTAGAAAAATCTGCTCAATGCCAAACGCCAAACTGCACTGGGGGTATGTTAAGCAGCGCAGATTTTCTAAACCTAGTCATTATTCAAGATGTTAAAAATGCAAAAAAAGATTTTTGGAAACGCAATTGGGAAAATTGGAAAAATAAGTTTATTATCGAACCTTTCAATCCTAAACAATTAACACCATTCTCTTATGATCTTTCAATTGGGAAAGAGGTTTATTCATGCAATGAAGAAAAAGTCACACCCCTTGATAATGAAAACACATATAATGTTGCTCCTGGAGAGACTATTGTAGTGAAAACAGAAGAATTCATTGCATTACCTCCGGATTATTCAGCAACGGTTTGGCCTCGTTTTAAAATGCCGACTGAAGCTATATTTCAGAGTATGGTCAAGATCGATCCAACATGGTTTGGTGAGTTAGGTGTAGCAATGACTAACATATCAGTTGCTACATATCCTATCAGTCGAGGAGAAAAATTTGCAACATTAATTCTTTATGGCCTTCGTTCACCAACAGGTATGTTTTTGTACAGAAAGGAAGATCTTCCAGATCATAATAAAATATCATTGGTAAATAGTATTGATATAGATGTGATAAAGAGAAAATTAAAATGCAACAAATTAGAATCAGTATGCCAAATTGTTGACGATAAGCTAGTTTTTACTGATATTCCTGATGACAAGCAGTTTAAATCTCTTATAACAATACATTCCTCAGAAGAATGGAGAAATGTCATTATCTCTTATCTTGGCGAACACCCTCGCCAGATGGACGGCCTTGGCTTAAATACACTTGATATAATTAAACCTAAACCACCCAAAGGTATCAGGCTGTCACCTTACGACATAAGAAATAAATTTTGGAAAGAAACGGATCTGGAAAATATCGCAATTAAGCATGGACCACCATTTGATGTTCTTCCGGCAATACCGGACCTTATTATGCAAAACATTGAACAGGAGGTTAGCCCAAGAATATGCGCCGAAGTAGAAGCAAGAGTATATCCAAAAACTGTAACCCTAACGCTTACTGTACTTGGTTTCTTGTCGTTAATACTGGGTGTTTTAGCTTTCTTAATGGATAAGTATAGAAAAGAGAGTCCTCTAGCCGGAATAGATTGGCCAGGAACTGCAGTTATAGGCATTGCAACCTTAGGTGTTGTTCTATTATTGTCTCTTTTAATTTTATTAATCCGAAAATCGCCAGATTCTCGTGGAATTAGAAGTCTCAAAGGTGAGCTTAAGAAAATAACGGATAGCAATAGAGAAAAAACAAAGAAGCTTAATAATCTTGAAAGTGAATTGCAAAACTTGAAAAATGTAGATAAGGAAAAGGAAGTAAAATTTGAAAAAGCAATTAAAGAAATAACTAGTAAAATTACAGAAGATAAAAACCGTACAGAAGAAAAAACTATTTAATTGATTTCAGAAAATATTCTACTATTGTTAAATATTTACAATAAGTATTTATGGAAAATAAATATTATAAATTAAATCACATAGATATTGAAGTAAATCATCGATGCAATCTTTCGTGTAAGCATTGTTCTGCGCGAGCGTCAAAGAGGAGCCACCCTAGAGAGCTTACTGTTGATCAAATTAAAGATATTTTTCGTCAAGCGGTGCCTCTTGGTCTATGTAAAATCGGACTAACTGGTGGTGAGCCTCTAATCGATGTTCCTAAGCTGCTTGAAGTGGCCAAGTTTTGCCTTGAGGAACTTAAGATCCCCCTGCATATGCATACCAATGGAACTTTGGTTTCTGAGGATCATTGTCGCCCTGGAGGAGTTTTAACTCTTTTTGAGGCAGTTAGTATTACTTTTCTTGGAGGCGATGCGGCTACTCATGATTCAATGACCAAGGTCAAGGGTTCTTTTGAGCGATCCCTTAGAGGCAGTGAAATCTGCTCAAGATTTGGACTGCCACTAACCTGTTACTTTATTCCAACCTACGGAACATGTAGCGGTTTTCTTCCACTGGCGGAACACCTTCATTCTCTGGGTGTAAAGCGTATTCGTGCGATGGCTCTGGCGCCATCAGGTCGTGCACGACCGATCTATGAAGATACTGCTCCTCCAAGAGATGAGATGGCTATCTTTGAAAAGAACCTTATTGATATATCTCAACGGTTAGGGATTCATATCGAGGCGGGATATTGTACGCGCTTAAGCATGCCGGGCCTGGAGGTTCTTTCCGGTCACGACAAATGTATGTCTGGAATCAACCGTATCCATATCATTTCAAATGGCGATGTTTTTCCTTGTACTGCCGCAAGTGGAGTGAAGGAATTAAGAATCGGCAATTTAATAAATAACGGTGACGGGATCGAGTCTATATGGAAAGATTCTCCCTTATTGAATAAAATACGATCCGTTCATAAAGCAACTCTTCCGCAATGCCGCATCTGCTCAAGATCTCCAAAATGTCGGTTTGGTTGCATCGTCAATGCGTGCGGCACAATGTCTCAGGAGGAATTGCGTTCCTGTTATCTATTCAGCCGAAACGGATCCTAGTCTTTGCACTAGATTAACATAATGAAAAAGCAGAGTCCGTCTAACCAGCGTCATAGAGCAGTAGCAACTCTAAAAGACAATGTGTTTCGTCAGAATTATATTCCTAAAGAGGGGAATCCGGCCTATGCTGAAATTAACGGTCGCAAGATATATATGCCTGCCTATATCCCATATATCGGGAAAGATTATTTTCGTCATAGACCTCGAGTAATGTGCTATGCGATAAATCAAAACCTCTCAAAACATAGACGCTGGACATCTATATGGACAACAGAATGGGCGAAGGATATTGAAATCGCTGTGGATAGGCTTAACTTCTGTGCCGAAAAATATGGCACGATCCCCATCAAACCATATACGGAGGGATTTATACCTCTTGCGGCTGCTATGGCTTTAAAATTATTATTGAATGATTCCTGTTTGCTAAAAGTTATTGATCAAGTTATATGTGTTACTAATTTTATACAATTCAGCACCTCAAGTGACGCATCAAGTTCAAGCATACCTGATTCATGGTGGCGGGAATGTGCTTGCAGGTATATTCGCAAAGAATTATTATGTTTAAATCCGGATGTTATTCTTGTTTTTGGACGTCGTACCGAAGCTGAACTAAAAAAAGTTCTGGATTCAATTAAACTTGGTACGAATTCATGCAAAATACTACCTTGTCGCTTCCCAAGTAGAATCCCCTCAGAGAAAAGTCGAAAACTATCATTTGAAGAAGCTAAATTATGGTCGGAAAACATCCTTCCTCTCGTTGATAGTCTCCGGAAACCTCCTCCAGACGCTTTTCATTCATGGCGAATGCTTCGATTTTCCGGGTATTTTGTCGATCTATACCGATCCTGGGAAAAAGTTTTATAGGTTTATATTATTCCCGCGCAAAAAGAAGGCCCATTGGTTTTCCAACGGGCCTTCATAAATGTTGGCAGTGACCTACTCTCGCGCTCAGGCTCTTGCCTCCGGCGTCGGCGCCTTAGCTTCTGAGTTCGCAATGGCCCACAGGCGTTTCATACCGGCTATTACCACCAACAATATCGGAATCGGTCGGCCAAAACCGACCGATGGTTTCTGGTTCCTCGTTCCTAGTTTATCTTCGGGGCATCGCCCCGAACCCTTCACTAGTCACTAACCACTATTCACTTTT
>CAYVFQ010000062.1:0-4665 GCA_964451045.1 uncultured archaeon | reverse complement strand
AACAAATGGAAAATTTTCAGTAAAAAGTTGCATTTTGTTCGGCTACCTTTTAACACTTTTCCGATTAAACAATGAAGGGACATCTATGCTAAAAGCATCCAATCTTGCACTGTTTGATTTTAGGGGAAGGTTTCATTAGGAAAAGAATTCTTTTTGGGAGTGACGTGGCGAAGCTGTGTGAATCCAAGAGAATATTCAGGTTGTTATTTATTTAATAAATAGACTTTCTATGTCATTCCATATAGTAAAAATCGACAGATCTAATCTAATGTGATAATATTTTCATTCAAATAGAGCACTATCCCACTAAATGCAGTAGAATATGTTCACCAATAAACAAAGGAGGTAATCATGAGTGTAGGTACATGGTCAAAGTGCTACAGACCGTACAATGAAATTGCAGTCAAGAAGGTCGCTCCAACATCGGCAGGCGTCTATGCTCTGCGGGTAAAGTACAAAAAGAAGGGCTGGGTCTGTTTCTACGTTGGCAAAGCTGACAACATCCAATCCCGACTCCTTTACCACTTGAGCGATGATGAAAAAAATGATTGTATCAAGGAGAATGTAAAGTACAATTGTGCTTTCTGCTGGATCGAGATAACGACAGAAGGTGAGCGATCTGACGCGGAAAAATACCTTTTCGATACAATTAAACCGGAATGCAACCAATACGATCCGGGGGGAACTCCGATGAAGATTCCACTGCCCCCTTCACCATCAGAATAGGATTGGTGAACAAATTGGTCCACCTGACCGGTGATTCGTTACCGCTCCTCACCGTCAGGTAACTACGCCGTTCAGCAAGAAAATGCCAGCAACAGTAACCTTAAACGAGGGACAATAAAGTGATAGCGGAAGAAGCAATCGACATCATAGAGAGAGCTGCAGAAGCGTATCCAAACATGGACCTTGTGCACTTCAGGGACAAAGTGCGCAACGATCTTGTGCTGTTTCGAAGCAGAGACGAGATCCCGTTTGAGTATGAGCACCCGGACATGCGAGGTGATGCGATTCCACCAAAGCCTCAACAGGCATTTCGAGTGCCGGAGAAATACTCAAAAACATCAGAATTGTGGATTGTTTTCTCATCATTCTATGCGTGTTTCGTAGATCCGATTTCAATCGGGGCTGATATTGTATCGATGCTTTCCAAGTTGCCTATTAAGGAACGAGCAATGCGATTGATTTTCGCTGGTACAGATGCTGAAGGTCAGGATGACGAAGTGCTTGAAATCGAAGACCTATACGCCCTGCAAGGCGCAGCCAAAGAACTCCATACGCTTGCATCGAATGTGGGACAGGTTATTCTAGGTGACGCTTTTTCGATAGAGGATTTTGAAGAAGAGCGGGGAGATGAGAATGAATAGTACTGACGCTAGACGTGAAATCAGGAGGTTCTTTCGTCGATACTCCTCCGCACGGGTTACAGTCCCCGCTACATCTGGGAACCTCTACGAGTTGTACGTATACGTCAATCTGTGTGATGCGATCCGAAGCCAAGGAGTTGCACTGCAATTGCATACACCTGCACCCGGTACATTGCGATTCCGGTGTTCACCTGGGTTGGCCACGGCCAATTACAGTTACTATTCCTTTACAGGCCCCGCAACGGGCGCAGCATATCAGATCTGGAATGGAATCGAGGTATATGGGAACTCAATGATGCGGCATGAAGCGGACATAGCCATCTTTAAGGTGCCCGGACCATCGAACATGCCAAGTGGGAATCTTGCAGAACTCGTGTTGTCGATTGAATGCAAATGCTATTCCTCAGCGTCTAATCTGAAAGGAGAAGCGCGTAAGATAGTTGGGGCTGTTCTTGATTGGTCAAAGAGTTCACATGTATCAAAAGTTGGGCACCATCCGCAAGGATGCATTCACTGTGGTACACGGTTCACGCCTATGTTTGTTACGAATGTTCGACAAGGACAGAGGCGAGACATTGAGCAATTCATAGAGGCGTATGACTTGCATCCAAGGTTCGGTTTTAGTCCACGGGCTGGTGCCGTAGTGACGTTTAGAAATATGATTCAAGGAACGATCGCCTCGTTATAAAAGCCGAACAAATCGTTGCAGCAGACTTGCTGGCTGTCATGCTTTTTACTAGGTATGAATAACAGACAAGTAAGGCAAAAAGGCATCCAGCTAGCGCAAGCTGCTGAGCTCCACTGTTATATATCTATCCGATAATATGAACAATAGAGAGATTGTAAATGAGTTTAAGCAAAAGCTTTGCTACTTATATGGTTACGATAAACATTTAAAGTATACTGGCAGACCACCCGAGTCTCAGGTCTACTCAAATATAAAGGAATCACTAGGGCCACGGGATTTTCTAGAATTTGCTATGGAGGATTCTAATACTATTGAGCAGAACAGGAGTCGTGTAAACTGCCTTTCCAATTGCAAACGAGCAATTGATTCCCAAATAAACATATTAGTCAGGCGACTAGGATACTTGCCTCTCGCGAAGCAGAAAAAATGGAACATACCAAAAAAAATTGATTTCATCACCGATGTTGGTATTATTGCCCCTAGAATTTTAAGACGTGTAAACCAATTAAGAAACAATCTTGAGCATGACTTTACTCCGCCTTCCAAGTTGCAAGTTGAGGATGCTTTAGATGCCACAACTCTTTTTCTTGCATATGCTGAATTGGTTACCCCACCAAGTCTCAATTGGAGTTTCTTAGGCAAGTTGACTGTTAAGTATGACTATGACAAAATGAAGTTTTGTTTCTATAAACAGGACCCTTCCCGCATACAGGAAGGTGAGGTCGAGCCGATCTACACTTTAACAGTTGATGAGGAAGCCTTTGAGGATTTCTACTTTTTTTTAGTAAAAACAGTACCACTTATGGATATGAAAAGGCGTCTCGGACAAGATATATAACATTAAAGCCGACCGAGGTGTGTGTCATACACTTTGCAGAATAGGCAAAGTCCACGCTACGCTTTCGGAGGCTTAATTCCACCGATACGTAATAACAACTAAAGATTTAAATAGGAGTTAAGACCATGATAGTTGAGAATGAAATTAGAAATTTTAAGAATCATCTTGAAAAACTTACCGGTTTTATCGCGGATTATGGTTCAGATGAAGAATTTTATGATGACACGTTGGAATATGCAAACAATATATGTGATGCGTTATCTTGGGCATTAGGTGAAATATCTACTGAACATTTTCAAAGCGATGCGTATTTAAATATGATTAGATTGGAAGCTATTGCTAAGAATGTCGAGGAAAGATCAGGGAAAAATTATTTGGGATACGAATAATCTTTTTGTAATTTAAAAATTGCACTTTCAGTAATAAATACGTGTAACAAGTGCTTGGAGCGGTCGTGTGATTGGTTAAGTAAGAACTTAAAGATATGCAGTGCATATAGAAGCGCTTGAATGTACGTCGCTTAAGCACAACCGTTGACGCACAGAATGTTGCCATCCAATTAGATTCATATGAAACACTGTGTGCCACCTGAGGTTCCCCTTCCGAAGGTTCACGAACTGGTCCAACTACCGACCAATCTAAGGACAGCCATTGCGGGTAGAATGCTCCGGCTACTCTTACCGAACCGTTTTCTTAGGCATCTGCCAGTTTCATTCGTCGAGGAATTGGACAATGATCTTACTCTATTTGAAGAGTCTGGTCATGGATGTCAGAAATGGGCTCCGTCTGCCTGGCTAGAGTCTGCGTGGGGAGAACTACATGAATCTGTATACTTCATAGGAGAAGAGGTCTCCAATCACGAGTCACGTGAGAAGTACGATGCATTTTGGTGGGCCGATATCATTGTAGAGCTTATTCTCCATTTTGGAGACAACAGCGGACGACAATCTGGGGTTGAACGATCATGTAAAGCAGTATTCGATTTGCTACATAGGCATTTCAATAACATGTGTGAGTGCATTGCCTCGGAGATTAGGCGTCTTTTCTTAATCGCTAATTCACAGGCGAAACTTGGGGTAAGTATGACACCTTCCATGAAGCCTGGGCAGATACTAGGCAGTTATGCCATTCTTGCTGATGATGACTATAATTCAACCTCAGCAGCCTCACCAATCATACGGGTGGTCGACGATGCTTTGGTGGAAATAATCTCACGTAAGCCCATTGACATGTACAGGCTGACACCGGAACAGTTTGAAAAATTGATAGCAGAGATACTACGAGGTATAGGATATGCTGTACAGCTTACAGCTAGAACGGGCGACGGGGGGAGGGACATTATTGCCATAAGTTCACAAGAGCGTCGCAAGTTCCTTGTTGAATGCAAGCGATACATTAATAAGCCAGTCGGGATCAGTATTGTGCAACGACTTGCAGGGGTGATCATAGGTGAGCCAGCGACACAGGGAATTGTGGCCACCACCTCATATTTTTCGAGAGATGCACGCAATTTCCTTGATCGGCAAGAAGTCAAGTGGAGGCTTAACGGCCGTGACTTCTGGGGTATTGTCAACTGGCTTGCTGAATACGAAAGAGCTCGTGCCAAGGAGATCCACAGCGAATGAACAGATTCAGGCGTCTAACCAATGTATGCAGCGGACTTGTCCAGCCTTCAGCTCACCATGCCGCTGATGCATACTATTATATAATTTAAGAGTCTAATCACTTAGGGGTTAGTTCCCCGCCGCTTGCGGCGAAATCAGTATCTTTAA
>CAYVFQ010000061.1:0-4717 GCA_964451045.1 uncultured archaeon | reverse complement strand
ATTCTATGAGAACGGTATGAAGCTTACAGGTAAATATCTTGAACTGTCATTTCCACAAAGCAACAAAGGTTACTTGCAGCTAAACTATGGTGAAAACATGGAATGTCTGTTAGAAGGACTAGATGCTATCTTCCGCCATATTGGTTGTGTTCCGGATGAAATCTGGTTTGATAACGCAAAAGCTATCGTTACAAAGATAATTCGTGGTGGCGGGCGTGAAACAACAGATCGCTTCAACCGTTTCCGTGAACATTATCGCTTTAGAGCTATGTTTACAAATCCAAGGGCAGGCCACGAAAAAGGTAATGGAAAGTATATGATAATGTAAAGTGGAGCTATAAACATACTGTTGTTATCAGCTGTCTTTGCTGTTCCACTTTACATTATCAATGCTCATAATTATCTGTTAAAAGACTTAAGCCAGCCCAATAAGTTGTCATTGGATAACCATAAAGGAGTCTCTGTCGGTGAGACATCTGAATATGCCTTTTCAATTGCTTCACGTTTTTGTCGTGAATCTGCCCGTGCATATCGCTCTGTTACCTGGATAGATGTATGTCCCAAAATGTCTCGTATATACACTAGATTGACGCCTGACCGGAGAAGGTGCATTGCCAAGGAATGCCTCAGGCAGTGGCAGCTGAGCTTCTCTGGAATTAGGGAAGGTTCCTTCATTCGTGCCTGCTTTGCATATTTCAGGAGTATATAGTTTACGCCAGCGCGGGTAAGTTTTTCCTTGCGGTTATTGCTAAATAACGGATACATATTTGCATATGGTTGACGTAATTTTTGCTCATCCATATATATCTTAAGAAATTTAAGCTGCTGTTCAAGTAGTGGAACAATCCTGGCCTTGTTGCCTTTACCAATCAGTTTTACAGTACAGGGCAAGTCGAGGCGCACCATGTATGGCGTGAGGTCTATAATCTCTTGGACGCGAGCACCGCTATTATACATAAGTGATAGCAACGCCAGATCCCTTCGCCCATTTTTGGTTGACTGGTCAGGACATTCCAATAAAAGTCGGATACCTTCCACTGATAGATAATTAATGGTCGTTTCTTCAGTTTTCTTAACAGGAATGGAGAGGATGCGATGCCATTCCATTAGGTTTTCTGGGTTTTGATATTGAAGATAATGAAAGAACGAGTGCACGGCAGCAAGACGTACATTTCTTGTAGCCGCGCAGCAGTGCCTTTCTTCTTCAAGCCAGTCCAAGTATTCCACAACAGTCTCTTTTGTTATATGGCTCAATGTCAGTCTTTCAGCCGGTATGTTTTTACTTTCTTTCAGGAAAGCCAGGAAAAGTATGAAAGTATCTTTGTAGGAAGTAATGGTATTTTTGCTGGCACCTCTTTCACCTGGCAGGTAACGGATAAGGAAATCTGTTAAGCTTTTTGAAAAATCAGTTGGTCTCATAGTTGTCTACCTCCGGGAAAGCATATGCGCAGATGTTGTTGACATCAGAAAGCAGACCGGGATACATTTCTGATGTCAACCTTACATATTTTTCGGTTGCCTCTAAAGACTGATGTCCCAGGTATTCAGAGAGGATCGGAAGGGAGTAATAAAGATCTAGTCCTGATTCCGCCATTGCTGCCAGCGAATGTACACTGAAGGAATGGCGAGTATCATGCAGGCGAGGTCCGTGGCCCTTCCCCCCGTGAGGGATACCTGCCTCCCAGAGAACCTTCCGAAACCATTCGTAGATAGCTTTTGGATTGCACCTGCGACCATTACGTCTAACAAAAAAATAATCATTAGGTTCTTGAAGTAGCTTTATTGAATTCCGGTATTGTATACAAACATGGGCAAGTGAATCTGAAAAAGGGAGCATCCTTTCCTTGTCATTTTTGCTCTGATGTATGATTAAGTAATTATCTTCTAAGTTCACATCCTTCACTTTCAGTGATACAGCTTCACCAATACGGATTCCGGTACCATAAAGAGTACGTAAAAGTACAGGGATAACATTAACGTGTGAATCCATGAAATTATCTAATTCCAGTCGGTCACTTGCTGCAAAAATCGCCTTCAGCTCATTTTTAGAGAAAATATATGGCGTAAAGGTGCTCTTATATGCCTTTGGAAGCCTCGGGATATAGGAAGGGTAGCCTGAATCATTCAAAAATGAAGCGAATTGAATCAGATACATAACCCTTCTGTAGCAAGTGCTGTCAGATTCATTAAGTCGCTTTATTGCCCATTTGTTAGCAAGTTTCTTTGTGATACCAATTTCTACCTCATCATTAAGTAAAGCAAACTGGTCGAAGAGATAATACGTGTATTCAGCGTCTACAAATTTGTACCCTAAATTTCTTTTGAAGTCGATGTATTGTTTGAGAAGTGAGGCATATATACTCTGAAATCTTATCATCTGACAACACCCCTTTCATAGAAAGAAATGTTAACAGGAGGGACTTCTAAAGCACACTGGCGTAGAGAATTCATATCAATCCTCAGATAATACTTTGTACTTTCTGTATTCTTATGTCCTAGAACTTCAGAAATTACAGGTATAGGTGTTTTTTTCTCAAGCATGATTCCTGCCAAACTATGCCGGAGTGCATGAGGACCATGCTTTCGGTTGTCATCAGACTTTATGCCCGATTTACGAAGATAAAGACATACAATACTGTGGAGAGTTGAACGATTTAGACGATCATACGGGGATATCACATGCAGAAATATATACGGTAGTACTGATTCGGGACGTCCGTATTTTAGATAGTCAATTATAGCCTCACCGATTTCTGATAGTAGGGGGAGTTCTATTTTTTTATTAGTCTTCAGTTGGGTCAAGGTGATAAGACTTTTCTCCCACTTAATGTTTTCAAATTTAAGGTTGCAAATATCTGAAGCCCTGAGTCCTAGACGTGCAGTAATCAGCACCATGGCATAATCCCGTTTTCCTTTAGGACTGCTTCTGTCAATCACTGTTATCAATCTTTCTACTTCTTCTTTAGAGTATGTTGACGGCAGTTTAGGCTGCCTGACATATTTATCTTTTGGTATCATGCGGGAGCAGTCTAATTCAGTCTGGCCTTGGTCATAAAGATACCGGAGATATCCTTTTATGATGGACAGGTTTCTATGCCTTACATAGGGAGTACAGAATCCAAGTTGATTCGAATAGTTTACAAGAAGTTGTTGGTTGAAGGGGCTGAATTGTGTTATTCCATTATCGTTTAAATAATTAAGAAAATACTGAAAATTATATTTATAATTCTCCACTGTTTCGCGTGAAATTCCATAAGATTTCTTATAGGCGATATAATCTAACATGGTTTGTCCAATAGCTCCCTGTAACTTTCTAGTTTTTTGACTTCTTCTAAATTTTACAGAACCTGTTTCTAAAAACTCTGTCAGGGTATTTGCACACATGATGATATCTTTCTCCCATCGGTCTAGAACATTATATGACCTGTATCCAATTAGATGGTAAATGAATGCTTCTCCAGCAGTGGCAGTATAATATTGTAGTTCATTTTCCTTCATAAACGCAGCCACTCTCTGCCATGCAGAGCGATACTGACTGATCCTTGAATCGGAATAAGATAGTTTTTTGAGATAGCTGACAACTTCGTCAGTCAGCATCTCAAGTGTTTTTTGTTTTTGTTCCATTATAGAACCTCCTCATATAATTGATATGGGTATTATTGCCATAATCACCTATAGAGGATTAATAATGTAAAGTGAAAATGTTATTAATTGCCGTAGATACTTATGTTTTAGGCTCCACTTTACATTATCATATACTTTCCATTACCCTTTTCATTTCCACTTCTAACATTACAAAATCTAAAATCAAATCCATAGTAAATGCTAAGTTGTAACAATCCTTCTGTAGGCTCTTTTTCAGTTGACCCTACAAATCTTTTAACCGCTACCTTCATATTATCATAAACCATTTGAGAATATGCACCATTACAGTGATTAAAAAATTCTGCATGTGCTTCCTGGAAAAACTCCATCTTTTGACGCATAAATAGTATTGCAAATCTATAGTTACTATATGCTGCGGTAAATACAGCCATCTGAGCAACTATAGTTTTTCCGTTAATTTTTAATTTCACATCACCCCAATCAAACTCGCATGTATAACCCGGATTGTATATTGCTTTAATATATGCCTCTGATCTTTTACCTTCAATTTTTGTAATAGCATTATATACAGTGGTATGCCCTATATCATACCCCTTGTTTATAATTGCTTCAAAAATATCAATTTTCTTCTTTTGTAATTTTCCTTCCCCTCGCTCTCTTTTTAATTTGTTTTCCTCTAAGTGCATTTCAATTTCAGAAATAATTTCATCTGTTAATTTTCTTTTAGCTCTATTAGATGAGTCATATTTAGGTTTACATACAATATCTTCAATTAATTCAGGTACTTTATCAGTAGAAGTACTGTTTAAAAGTTCTTGCTTTTTATTTTCATATTCATCAATATATTTTCTAACAGTATCTCTGTTTTTTTCCACCTTCCTGGCTATTTCTGATTTGGATAAACCTTCACGCCAATACAATATGATTTTTTGTTTTTCATTCAATGTTATCAACTCCATCATCTCCCCATATCAAAAATTGATATGAGTGATTCTATACTATTTGCTGCCGATTTTTCAAGTGGAATCACTGCCTACTATTAGATTAACACATACATTGTTTTTATATTTGAGTGTCCCATTAGCTTTTGGATATGGTATATGTCTACTCC
>CAYVFQ010000060.1:0-4763 GCA_964451045.1 uncultured archaeon | reverse complement strand
CTTCAGTGAACCCTTTTGCGCGCACTTTGGAGAAGTACTGATCATAATTACCTTCCAATTTCAAATGCAAACCATAGCGCATTCCGCAGAACTTTGCCAGGTTCGTTGAAGCTTCGGCCATGGCTATTAAATAATAAGATGCTACAGCATATTTTGTGTGGGGAAGCGAGACCTCGTGGTAGGTTGCGCCCATGCTTTCCAGCTTTTTTATGCTGTCCCATACGATTTTGGACACCTTTTCGTCCACACCTTCGCCAAAATATTCTTTAGGCACGCCTATTTTGATCCCTTTCACAGAATCTTTGATGTTTTTGGTGAAATCCTGCTCCGGGACATGCAAAACAGTAGAGTCGTATTTGTCCGGACCAACAATAACTGACAGTAGCAGCGCAACATCCTTTGTCGTCTTGCCTATGCAACCGATCTTGTCTAGGCTGTTCGCAAAATCAATCAGACCCCATCTTGAAGTGTGGCCGTACGTAGGCGTAATGCCGACAACCCCGCAGAATGCAGCCGGTGCTGTTATAGACCCGCCGGTCGACTCAGCAACTGCAATATGGGGAAAGTCAGCAAGCACAGTAACGCATGCAGCACCTCCCGAGCTCCCTCCGCAGCTTCTTTCAGGGTCGTGAGGGTTTTTGGGTATGCCGTACGGGGAATTGGTCGAAAATGTGCCGAATCCGAACTCGTCCTCCGTGGTCTTACCTATGATAAATGCGCCTTCCTTTCTGCATTTCTGGACAACTGTCGCGTCAAAAGGCGGTATATAACCTTCTAGAATCTTCGAACCAGCTGCGGACTGCATGCCTTTTACGCAGATATTGTCCTTTACAGACACGGCTATCCCTTTCAGCCTGCCTTTGCCTGTGGAATCGTCCTTATCAGCAATTGTAACAAAAGCCGAATATTTCTCGTTTATTTCCTTTGCTTTCTTCAGAACGTCTTTCATACAATCCTCGGCCCCTTGAAATAGTTTTTCTCCTTGTGTTTGGTGTTTGACAAAGGATCCCATTCCCAAGCCTCAACCTCGTCCTCCCTCCACACATTCTTCAGTTCCTGAGGATGGAAACTCGGTTGCACACCTTCTGTATTGACTTGGTTAAGTTCTTCGCATGCATTCAGGATATCCGAAAATTGCTTGGTGAATTTTTTCACTTCTTCGTCGCTGAGCTCGAGTCTGGCTACTTTTGCCACGCGTTCAACAAGTTTTTTGTCTATCTTCCAGTCACTATCCATAAAATCTCCCATTAAATCTTTTCAGAACAGGAATTCTTTTGCGGACGGTTGTAATCATTAAATAAAATAGAGTTAGGCAATATTAAAATATCCACCCATTTCCTGCACCTTTGTTAAATTAGGAATAGTGGATATTTAAAACTTATCACAACGTATTGTTTTTATGAAGCTGTGCAGCGCCTGCTTGCTTGGAATCAATTGCAAATACAATGGAGGAAACAACTTAAACGAAAAGGTCGTTAACCTGTCAAAGGACGAGCTACTTATTCCTGTTTGTCCGGAGCAATTGGGAGGACTGCCGACGCCGAGAGAATCTGCCGAACAAAGGGAAGAAAAGGTATTCACAGAGTCCGGCAAAGATGTCTCTGATAGCTTCATAAGAGGGGCAAAGGACGTTCTAGAAATAGCAAAGTTATGCGGAGTAAAAGAGGCGATCTTGAAGCAAAAGAGTCCATCGTGCGGATGTGGAAAAATCTACGATGGAAGTTTCTCTGGTAACGTTATCAAAGGAGACGGAGTCACGACTGCTTTATTGAAGGAGAACGGAATAAACGTAATCTCGGAAGATGATTTATGAGCAGTTTACGTGGGTTAAAATAGTGTTCCAGAAAATATAGTATCCTGAATATGTTTTAGTATATATATTTAAAAAGTATGTTCTGCAAAACATGCGTTCAAGTAAATAGATAATACTAAAACATGTGACACAAAACATATTATTTATAACATATTTATAAAGATTTGATGTAGGAAATATGTGTGGAAGTATATAAAACGATTTATATTGTGAAAAATAAAAGGAGTATTAGGTTTTGGTTTAGGTTTTAGGTACGGTTAGTTCTATCAACTAATTCTTTGGTAAACATAATTAGGTCGAAGACTTAATAAACGGTTTTCGATTGTTTGAAATATATGTTATAGTATAGGAAAAGGAGAAAAAATCGAGGAGGATGAATCTATGAATTCGATAATAAGGAACGCTCTGGGCAAAGATGTCGCTGAGGAATCCCCACAGAACAAATTCAAGCTGGAAAGCACCTCTGGTGCTACCTATGCTAACGTAGATTACTACAAGTTAGCAGAGCAGGAATTTGGTTTCTCGGTCAAAAAGGCGAAGATCATGGTCGTGGGATGTGGCGGCGCCGGACAAAACGCGGTCACAAGGCTCACGGAGATCGGAGTTGAAGGAGCATCAACAATCTCGCTGAACTCTGACGCCAAGCACTTGGCTGTCGGAAAGGCAGACAAGAAAATCTTGATAGGCAAGGAGCTGACGCGGGGGTTGGGATGCGGTGGATATCCCGAAGTAGGCAAAAAATGTGCTGAAGAGAGTAGAAATGAAATAAAAGACGCGATAGAAGGTGCGGATCTCGTATTCGCCATTGCAGGGCTCGGCAAAGGAACAGGAACAGGCAGCATACCCGTTGTTTGTGAAATGTCAAAGCAGCAGGGTGCCATAGTGATAGCCGTAGTGACAATGCCGTTCAAGCTCGAAGGGTCAAGGATTGCCAAAGCCGAAGACGGCCTGGCAGCTTTGAGGCAGGTTTGCGACACAGCAATAGTCATAGAGAATGACAAGCTGCTGAAATATGCAGGAAACATGTCGATTCAAAATGCATTTGCGGTTGCGGACGAGCTAATCGCGAGCATGGTAAAAGGCATTACGGAGACAATAACACTACCAAGCTTGGTCAACCTGGACTACGCAGACGTTAGGGCTGTGATGCACGCAGGAGGCGTGGCAGCGATAGGCGTCGGCGAGAGCAACAGTAGCGACAGGGCAAAGGATGCGATAACAAAGGCCTTGTTGAACCCGTTGCTAGAGGTGGACTACACCGGAGCAGCAGGCGCGTTGATCCACATAACAGGCGGACCTGACATGAGACTTGATGAAGTCAGCATGATCGGAGAAGCAGTCGCGGAGAACTTGGATCCGGCAGCTCAGGTATTCTGGGGAGCTAGGATACTTCCGGAGTTTGAAGGCAAAATCCAGGTAATCAGCATAATAACAGGCGTCAAATCACCGTACATACTAGGCCCGGTAAGCTTCGAAAAACCTGTAGTAAAGGAAATAAGCCAGACTTTGGGTATAGACGTCATTAGATAAAAATGATAGAAAATATCCGAAATAGAGAAAAACGTGGACATCTTTAGATGTCTCCCTTTTATTTTATTTAGGGAGATCAAAACACCTTAAAAAAGAAAGGAGATGGGTTTCATGGACGAAGACATTTGGGACCCGATGCTAGACGAAGACGATGATGATGAGTATTGGTAACTTTTTTAGTTATTTTACCATTTTTCTGACTCTGCTCTAGGCAGCAGAGTTGCCTTTTTTACAATTCAATACTAGATAGAATTCAGAATAATCCTAATAGTGCAAAATAGAAAAAGTTGGAAAAGATCCGGATTGGGTCGGGTCTATTCAGTAGCTTCCATTTCTGTCTCAGGCACGTTCGTGATATGCTTGATTAGCAGCACGTCTCCGACAGATTGTATCATCGGGAAAGGGACAATGACACCCTTCCTACCACCAACCATCTGCCCTAGCACGCCGCTCTTGGAAGCCTCTATCACAACCGATCGTATCTTGAATCTCGACAGGTCAAACTCCATGTCCGAGACTTTGCCCGCATAAAATCCCTTTGTTGTGAAAACATCCTTTCCAAACATTTCCCCAATGTCTTTAACGGTTATTGGCATAATTGAACCTCCTTACTATAATTTATGTGACTTAACTATAAACCTTTATCGATTTTTTGACAACTGTTATAGCTTAATATACCAATTAATTAATATAGTTAAATTAATTTTATAACAATCAGAAAATATGCATATGCCCAGGTCGCCTAATCTGGTATGGCACTAGCCTGCTAAGCTAGAGGACTTCGTCCTTGTGGGTTCAAATCCCACCCTGGGCGCTACGATTCCAGTCCTTACTTTTTCCTTTTCAGAAAGACCGCTAGGTACACGTGAAGTATTAGCAGGAACAAGAACGGGATTCCCAGGATTCCATGAACTCTAAACGCCAAGTTTTTGTTTATTAGTCCAAAGGACAGTTGTTCCACGTATCTGAACTCTGTAATTCCATATCCGCTCACGATGTAGACAATTATTACAGCCAACAACGACCAATGCACAACTTTTCTGATGGTCCCTAGATTATCCGACAAAACTTTCACCCAAATCACCGCTGTTCGAATATCCTCTACTCTCCCAGTACCCTTCGTAATCGTTATTGCTGGAAAGTTCTATTCCAGTTATCCATTTTATCCATTTGTATCCCCATTTGTCTTCGGCTACCAGTTGGAATGGGTATCCTCTCTCCGAAGGTAGTGTGACATTGTTCATTTTGTATGCAATCATTATGTCGTGGTCCAGTATATAGTCTAATGGCAGGGAAGTCGAGTACCCGTCATATGCATAGAAAATGACTGTGTCCGCCCCTTCCTTTACGCCGACTTCGTCGAATATGTCTTTGAGAAGCACACCTTCCCACAGTACTTTCACACTCCACCCTTCTACGC
>CAYVFQ010000059.1:0-4833 GCA_964451045.1 uncultured archaeon | reverse complement strand
GGCACATATGTTGTATCCTCTATACTTAAGACATCTTTAAACAGACAGATAAGCACGCGTTCTACCAACCTGAAGATAAGCGAGAACTCGGATTTAGTATTTAAGAAAACAGTAGCATACACACCATTTGCTCAAATAAAGACGATTAAAGTTGCAAACGAGGGAAATGTGATTGAAAAAGATTTTTATGTGACGGAGACTGTTTCAAACTTTGTTGGCAGGCTATTTTATCCAGTAGACCAACCGGATACAACAGAATCACTTGATAATAAAATAACTTATAACTGGAAGATTGAGAGCTTGGATCCGGGAGAGACCGTTTCGATAACATATGAGGTAAGATACGTTAGCATATGGTTCAGTGCTCTTGTAATAGTGCTTGTAGTCATTTTGGCATTCTCATATGTATATACTCCAAGAATATCTAAGAAGTTCACTCTAGTGGGCCCATTGAAAAAAGGAAAGGAAATACCCATACTACTGGAATTGAAGAATTCGACAATACATGATATAAAGAATGTTTCTGTCAAAGACTCGATTCCACCAATTGCATCTTTGGTTGATAAGTTTGATACGATGAAGCCGATAACAAAAAAATCCAATGAAAGCACAGAACTCACATGGAAGATAAAATCGTTGAAGCCTCTTGAGGAACGTGTGCTGACATATAGGATAAAACCGAACGTTGATGTAATCGGGAGCATACGCCTGCCAAGAGCTACCATGGAATTCTTGAATAATAGGAAAGAAAGAAAAGTCGTTGCATCCAAATCAGTTGAAGTCAAATAAATTTCTTAAACGAAAACGTTTTTATATTACCAAAGAAATTAAATCTTAGCCCGAAGTAGCTCAACGGCAGAGCATCCGGCTGTAGGCGAGCGTACCAGCGCTTGTTAGTAGCTCTTGCTCAAGCAGAAACCGGGGGGTTGGGAGTTCAAATCTCCCCTTCGGGACTCTATTTTTCTTTAAATTGAAAAAACCGATAGATTTAAAAGATTTAAGAGGCTAAAATAGTAAAATATAGTTTAGTTGGCGGCCAAAGCAAGCATGAAACATCTGTTCCCGTCCCGAACACAGCAATTAAGATGCTTAGCGGTTTGGATTGTACTGAGCAGAAGCTCGGGAACCCCAGAACGTTGCCAACTATCACTTATAAACAAAAGTCCGAGCCCAGGTGAAATTTTGAAACGCATACATATTGCAAACTGGTTCTTTGATTCAAAACTACTAGTAAGGTATGTTATTTCACTGACTGGACATAAGAGTGCCTATTGAGGTGATATTTAAAAGTAGATATACCTAAATACCTATCTGCTGTGTCGGATAGTCAACGAAATGCCTCGGTGGTGTAGTGGCCTAGCATACAAGCCTGTCAATGGCCTTTGTGCTTTGCAGACCGCTTGTGACACGGGTTCAAATCCCGTCCGAGGCGTGTTGATATAAAAATTGTCGGTGTTAAGTTGTCTGATGTCAATATTTCCAAACACAGTTTCGTACCTAAACACACTCTTTTGAGTGAGAAAGAGAAGGAAGAATTATTAAAAAGGTACAATATAAAACTGAATCAATTGCCTAGGATACTGACTTCTGATCCAATGACAAAAAGACTTGAAGCTAAGGTAGGTGATGTTATAAAGGTTTCTAGGGAAAGCCAGACTTCTGGAGAGACTGTTTATTATAGGGTAGTTGTGAAAGGGGTTTTCAAATAGGATGATGATTCGAATATGAATGAAGATAATGCTATAAATAATGCAATTAAAAAATCTGTAAGCGATACCAATGACCAGTTTTTGGACCTTTTGAACTTGTTTGTAAAGGAAAGAGGATTGGTAAGATTTCAGATAGATTCGTACAACGATTTCATAACTAATAGAATACCGAAGATAATCAAAGAGATAAAGGAAATAAAACCTGATGTGCCGGAGCTTGGAGAATTCAAAATAAAACTAGGTGAGTTTAGAATAGGAAAGGAGAACTGGGGCCCTTGGATGAAAGAAGCCGACGGTTCTGAGAGAAGGATACTCCCGATGGAAGCAAGAATGAGAAACCTTACATATTCTGTGCCAATGTTCGTTGAAATGGCTCCTGTAATGAACGGAGTTGAAGGTGAAAGCATATGGGTAAATTTTGGGGATTTGCCATTGATGCTTAAGTCGAAGATGTGTCCATTATCCACGATGAGCAACAAAGAGCTTATAGATGCAGGTGAAGATCCAGATGATCCTGGCGGCTATTTTATAGTAAACGGTACAGAGAGGATTCTTGTTCTTGTAGAGGAGATAGCGCAGAACAAGGCAATATCTGCTAAAGTGACCACAGGAACCGCTACTGAGATTACTCGTATACACTCTGAAAAGGACGGATATGTGCAGAGACACATAGTTGAGAGAAAAAAGAATGGAGTGATAACAATAAGTTTTGCTAACGTGAACAAATTGCCAATAGTAATATTATTGAAGGCGCTTGGCCTTGAAAGGGATAAAGATATAATAGCACTCCTCTCTGATGACCCGGATGTACATGAAGAATTTTACCTGAATTTGTATGAAGCAGACGTATCCAGTAAAGAAGACGGTCTAGATAAAATCGGTATGCATATAAAAATACCGCAAAAAGAATATCGAATAGAGCGTGCTATAAGACTGATTGATAGGTACCTGCTCCCTCACCTTGGCCAAGAACCTGAAAATAGACTGGAAAAGGCTATCTTCTTGACAAAAGCCGTTGCCAAGATTATAAAGTTGCATTTAGGAAAGATAGAAGAAGACGATTTGGATCATTATTCGAACAAAAGGCTTAGATTGTCCGGAGACTTGCTGGAAATACTCTTAAGATCAATATTACTTGGAAAATGGGGCCTGATAACAAGGATAACTTACAATTATCAAAAACTGACAAAGCGCGGACGCGTACCGCCATTACAGGCAATAGTAGAAACTAATGTGCTTACTAACCAGCTAAATTCGGCGTTGGCAATAGGCAGCTGGGTTGGTGGACGAACGGGTGTAAGCCAGAGACTTGAGCGAGGAAGCTATATAAAGACATTGTCTCATATGAGAAATGTCTTATCGCCTCTTACGTCAACTCAGGAACATTTTGCAGCAAGAGAGCTTCATCCTACTCACTGGGGCAAACTATGTACAAGTGAGACACCGGAAGGTGCTACGATAGGACTAAGAAAGTACCTTGCAATTATGGCAGAAGTTACGAAAGGGCTGGAAGACAAAGATAAAAAAGCATTAGAAAAAGTACTTGACAAAAACGTTACAGAGGCTAAGAGCCTGATTAAATGAAAAGGTGAAATAATGGCAAAAAAATCGAACCAAAAAGAGAAGATAGCCAATAATAAACCTGTGGACGTTTTCTGGGACGGAAAGTATGTAGGCCAGACCAATAATACAAATAAACTGATAAATGACATAAGAGAAAACAGGCGGAATGGCTCGTTGTCAGACCAAGTAAATGTTTGTTATTATCCGCAATTGAATGAAGTTAGGATTCTTTCTGATTCTGGTCGCGTAAGGCGGCCAGCGATAGTCGTTGAAAACGGCAAATCAAAACTGACAGAAGAAATTATTGAGAAAGTGAAGAAAGGAGAAATGACGTGGGAAGACTTGCTCAAGAATGGTATAATTGAATATTTGGATGCAGACGAAGAAGAAAGTATTTACATATGCCTTTATCCTGAGGATTTGACGCAGGAACATACACACCTCGAGCTGGATCCTTCTATAATACTCGGCCTTTCAGCATCGTTTATTCCTTTTACAGAATATAATCGAGGCGACAGAGTTAACTACGGCGCAAAAATGGTAGGGCAGAGTATAGGAATGTTTTTGACTAATTATCAAAACAGAGTTGATACTAAATCAAACATTATGATATACCCTCAAAAACCACTTGTAGGTACCCATGGCCATAAAATAATAAACTATGAAAAACATCCAAACGGCTGCAATGTAATAGTTGCTGTTGGTTGCTTTGATGGCTACAATATGGAAGATGCTATAGTTATTAATGCAAGTTCGATACAACGTGGGCTTTTCTGGTCTATGATGATGAGAAGTTATGAAGCTGTTCAGAAAAGGTACATGGGTGGGCAGGAGGACATAATCGGAATACCTGAACCCGGCGTACGTGGATATGCTGGCGAAGACGTTTACAAACATCTACCAGAAGACGGCATAATAAATCCAGAAGTGGTAGTCAATTCTGATGATGTATTAGTAGGACGAGTGTCGCCTCTAAGGTTCCTTGGCACAATGGACCAGTTCATAACCGGAATAGAAAACATCCGAGAGACATCAGTAAAAGTTAGGCATGGAGAAGACAACGGAGTCGTTGATAGAGTCTTTTTGTCAGAGACAAAGGATGGAACAATGTTAATTAAGGCTATTGTAAGGGACATGAAGATACCGGAGATAGGGGATAAACTTGCAAGTAGGCATGGGCAAAAAGGTGTGATAGGACTGATAGTTCCCGAAGAGAATATGCCATTCACGGAAGATGGTATTGTACCAGATATAATATTCAATTCCCATGGTATACCATCGAGAATGACAATGGGACAGTTGCTTGAATTCATAGGTGGCAAGTTGGCAGCTGCTTCTGGACAGATAATAAATGCAAGACCATTCAATGCGATGAGTGAGGCAGACATAAGAAAAGGACTGAAAAGTTATGGATTCAGGAATGATGGTAAAGAAACGATGTACGACGGCAAAACCGGAAGGATGTTTGATGCTCAGATATTCATAGGAAACTGCTTTTATCAGAAGCTCGACCATCTTGTTTCAAACAAAATACATGCACGTTCTAGGGGACCTGTTGCAT
>CAYVFQ010000058.1:0-5080 GCA_964451045.1 uncultured archaeon | reverse complement strand
CCTGTCTGTATGTAGGCTTGCTCCAGGTCTGACTTCCTCTCGACAACCAGTTTTCTGAAAGGCTTCATATCCTCCTGCGCAATCCTTATTATTGGCGATGTCGTACTTTCTAGAGTCTCCAGATAATTACTTACTTTATGATACGTGCTCTTCTTGAATTTCCCAAATATGCCTACAACCAAATTCTCGGGCGCGAAATACGTTTTGTGCGCTTTGACAATGTCTTCCATCTTGATTTTGCTGAACGCCTTGATTTCATCACGAATCGACGTTCTCAGAGGGTGCTTCTTGAAAAGGGCTTGGAGGAAAATATTTTTCAGGTACCTGGGATAGTCGTCCAAGTAGCCCTTCAGCTCATTAAAAACTATCTTTTTTTCGGTTTCAAATGCAGTGAGATTGAATTTGGGTCGCAGCGAAAGTTCCAGCAGGATGTCAGAAAACTTTTCGAAGTTGAACGACTGCGCATAGCCGTAAACCCTTATAGAGTCGTAGTCGGTCACGCCATTCTGGTAAGCCCCCAGAAAATCCATCATCTCGGCGATCTTGCTGAACGAATACTTTTTGGTGTCGGCCGATAGCATAGTGTGCTCAAGGAGATGGGCGAGCCCCTCTTTTTGCTCGTGTATAGAGCCCATCCTCGAACCTATAACTATCCTTGCCGTGAAGTCCTTTGGCCTCTTCATGGATATCAATGCAATGCCATTGCCAAGGACCTCCCTTTTCACATAACCACCGACGCATCTCTTTAAACAATTATTTTTCCCGGCATTTATTTGAACTTAGACTGTACACAATAGAAAACTTTATAAGCAAGATGCCACTAAGAAGTAGTGATAGAAATGTCAATACAATGTTATCTTAAAAGCAAACAGAACATTCCAGACAATTGGACAACCAACGGTATGGGAATGTTGGCTGATATTTTAGGGTCTTTGATGGTGAACGATATCGAGGTTCTCTACTATAAGAGAAACGGCGAGATTTACGTAGCCGGATCTGTTGAAAACGTTGACCCGCAAAAAGAGGTTGCGACAGTAGCCCCACTAGACGACCAGTATAAATCAGTCGTCACGGAAGAATTGGAAAAGAAATTCGGCAATGTAAACATCGGTTTCGAGCTGCCCGGAAATCTGTACCACTGATTCTGAATAATTAAATTGTTCAAACACCAATCTTATTTTAATGGCGCAGAAAGCCGAGCCGTACACAGAAAAGCGGCAGCCTTTGGGAAAGAAACTCAAGATGAGTCCCACGGAGCTCGATGTCAACTATTTGTTCGGCTACCTTTACAGTATGTTTAACGATCTGGCGGATCTGGAGGTCGAGCTGAGGGAGAACAAGTCGCTTGACGATTTCTCTGATTACAAGGAGATGGTTGATGTCAGGAAAGGCCTCAGCGCATACATACTCGAGTTGAAGAGGTATTCCGAGGACATAAGGAAGCTGGTAAAGTCAAAGGACTGGCTGGAAAGCGTATACACGTTCCTGAAGAAAGAGGCGTACCCGGTGGCAGAGGAGATTGACGATTATAGGAGGAGCGAGTTCAGGAAGCATTGGAAGGACGAGGTGACGGACGAACTGGAGGAGACAAAGTACCTGGCAAATGAGATTGTGAAGAGCGCAAAGATTGTCGGAAAGCTCTACAAGATGCGTGATGTGGAACCTGAGCTCATAGAAAAGTCCAAAAAGAAGGAAGAGGCGTCGGGAAAACCGGTCAAGGCGGCTGCGCTGATTATACTTGTTCTCGGGCTGAGCATCGGCAGCCTCAGCATGCTAAGCGTGATGCCGGTCAGCACGACAGGATATTCGTTCGGGCTTACAGGCGATATTGCCACTGTAAATTTTGAGTTTGTGTATGTTGTCTCATCGTCGATAGTGATAGGGTTTTATATTTTAGGAAGAGTAATGAAAAAGTGGTAAAGGGTCCGTGGTCTAGTTGGTATGACGTCGCCTTGACGTGGCGAAGGTCGTCGGTTCAAATCCGGCCGGACCCATTTTCAAAAAATTTCTAAATTCTGGCTTACGCACTAATAGAAACAACGCCATAGTAATCCAGATTAGGTATGCTGAATGCAACCTTCCCGTCAGACAATGTGTGCTCGAGTTGTCCGATGTCCGTGCTATCAGGGGAATCGTAAGAGACTGTGAGGTCCTTCCCAGCCAGTTCCTGGTTCAGGGCAACTTCCATTTCAATTCCTTTTTGCGAACTTAGGCTCTTTGTCTCAATGTCATAATTGTAGTTTATCAGATGGATTACGATCGAGTGCGTTTCGCTGTTCCAATATTCCACCATCGCTACATTCTCGTTTGCGTTTGTCTGGATGTCCGGCTGGATAAGATCACTCAGTGTCCCGCCAAGCTGTTCTTCAGAAGGCATATTGCTGTTGTAGACGACTTTGCCCAAACCAAAGTCATGGGAGCCATCGACAAGCAGGCTTGACAACTGGTTCTCGCTCTCACCCTTTTTATCAAAGATTTGTTGGATCTTTCCGATGGGACCGCCAGTGCTAAATGCGAAAACCTTCCCGCCTTGCTCTACGTATGAAAGCAGCAAACCGGCCTGCTGTCCCGACAGGCTGTCTGCATAAGGCAATACCAAAACGTCGTATTCGTTCATCTGGTCAAGCGTCAGGTTGTCCTCCATCCATTTGTCGTCCCCCGCAAATAGAGCGTCGTACTGGAAATGCAATTTTAGGAGAGAGTTAGCAACCTTGTAGAAGCCGTCAGTATCAGAAGGGTACAAATATATGACCGCTATCTTCGAATTCGAGGACAAGCCCTCGTAATACTGATTGTTCTCCTGTATGAAAGCATAATACGGGGCCAGTTCACTGAGGTCTGCATTATAGAATTTCCACCCTTTGGAACTCTTGGCAGGAAGGTCGTAAGGAACCAGAAGGAATCCCCGTGAAGAGTACGCCTCCGCTGTGTAAATCTTCATGAGCGTTGCCACGTCGTCCCTTTCCAAGAGGTCTGGGTTGCTTGACTGGGGTTCCACTACCAGCGGCTTTCCTAGGCTTCTGGCCAGTTTGAAAATCGGGATGGACCTTCCCTTTGGAGGATATTCGTAAAGGTATTCTGAAAGCATGTAGTCAGCTTCTTCAGCTATAGGCAGCCAGTCAGGCATCAGCTCAGGCACGTTGGCCGAAACGCTGATTGTTTTGCCGTGCTCCTCGCCGTACGCCTTAGTCTTGGTTATAAGTTCGCGCATGAAACCTTTGATGCTCTCCATTTGGAAATCGAGGAAATAGGAAGCGAGCAAATCGGCTTTTGTCTGCTGAGCTTTCCCTTCCCTAAGGAATTCACCGTAGTCAAAAGAGTCGATATTGTCAATGCCAAGCGCATTGAGTTCTTCTGTGCTGTATTTCTCCTTGAGGTATTCCCTGAATCCCTGCATGCAGTATTCGCAGAAGCAGCCGTCGGCCTCTTTGGCAGCGCTGTACGTTCCCAGCCATTCGTCTATATGTATCCCGTCAGCCCCGCAGTCCACGCTCCTCTCCCCCATGTCCAGCAGGAACTCCCTCCACACTGGGTTGTTGGTGCACTGCCAGGGCCGGCTCTCCCATTCGAACACTATCGTCTTTCCCTGGATGTCCACGCACGTTGCATCGTGGAGTTCCGAATGTTTTTCATAAGTGTCTGTCTCCACGTCAAATGTTGAAATGAAGGACCCGCTGTACTTCAATCCTGCATCGTGGAAGAATTCGGTAAGGGTATTATAATAACTCTCCTGGTCCGATTTCTCAAAGTTCTTTCCGGTTATGCCCATTACAGTGGCATGGCTTTGGGACAGCACGTCAGCCGGCGGAAGGTCGGTGAAGAACGCAAGGAATATGTCTGTGGGCGCCGGGAACTCTGTCTGGTAGTTCGTTGGCAGAAGGACGCTTGCTTTTCTGGGAAACTCAAAATCCGCTTCAGGAGCATAAGCTACAATCAAGCTCGTTTCAGTTCCGATGCTTTCCGTTGCTTTGACCGCTGCACCATATCCGTCTTTCTCAAAGTATATAATTCCATCGCTTCTTGAAACTTCGGTCCACTCGAGTTTCGGCATTTCGTTTAGATAATAACTGTACACGTCCGCTGAATGACCAGAGATGATGTATGCTGCTCCCTGGACGCCTAGGACAGTTTGCTCCCCTATATAATAAGCGCCGCTGTAGATCGGTACGTTCTCAGAGCCTTCTGCAGTTCTGTTTCCTTCCCCTGTCTCGTAACCTTGTTCCGGTTGCTGCATACACCCGCTAATAAAGACGGTCCCTGAAATCGCCAAAAACAGAATTACTAAAACCAGTTTTTTGCTCTCCGTCATGGTTTTCATTTTAATTTAGTATTAGAGTGAGCCGATAATAAGTTTTTTTCTTAATGTTGCTGTCTAATAATTTGCTCACTTGCTCGGATTGCTCGGTTATCGTTACTCTTAAATAGTTAAGGTTTGAACCTTTTTTTAAATGTTCCCTGAATTGTTTTCCATAAATAGAAAAAGTAATCTTCTATCTATGGTTCTTGCTGCATTTCTTGTTTTAGGAATGTTTGTTAGTCCTGTTTTGGCTGTTGATCTTCAAACGATTGAAGTTAGTCAACCTGTTCAAGTAACTAGCAATAGTTATTACGAAAGAGGTCAATCTGTAACTTATGATGGCAGTAACTATTGGCTGTTTTATGGAAGGTCTGCAAACGCCCAAGGCACATATCAAGATGATGGCGGAGACTCTGTTGATGGGAATGATTATGTAGTATATTATAAAAAAGCACCATCAATAGAAGGTCTTTCTGGTGCCACTGCAACTGTTGTAGACCATGCTGATAACATTGACGTTTTTAATGGTGAAACATCATCACTTTACTACGATAACAAAGTTTGGGTATTTGTTTCTATAGCCGATCCTAGTCATGAGGACAGATACGCAGATTATGGGTTTTATAGTACTGATGGAAGTTATTGGACAAAGCAAGGTCCTTACTGGGATGACAAATTAGCTGGTTCATTGCATCATGATGAAATTGTATACGACGGGGAAGTTTGGACAATAGAAGGTGCAGCAGATGACGGTATCACAACAAGACATGGAGACCCTAATAC
>CAYVFQ010000057.1:0-5100 GCA_964451045.1 uncultured archaeon | reverse complement strand
GTTCATTTTTAGTGTGTCGTATATAGACTCTGGCAACTTCCCGCCTGTCTTTTCTGGAAATGGTATAGTTACACTTGCTCCGAACTTGTAGATATGTAGACCGGCTTCACCGACCGCCGATATTATTGAAGCATTATGGATAACTTTTGTCTGTATTCCAAGCTTCTTCGCCAACTCTATCAAGATTGTATGCGTAGTGGCTATCATAGGGTCGCCTGGAATTAAAATTACAACATCTGCATCTTTCGCCTGTTCAATGATTTTGCCCGAGTGTTGTTCCAAATCTTCGCGCTTGATTTCTGTTATTTCGCGACCTATTTCTTTTTCGACTCCTTTCTTTCCGTGCCACACGCTTGTATAGAATTCTATATAAACCTTATCTGCGCTCCTCGCAGCTTCTAATCCTCGAATCGTCATATCCTTTTCATCGTAGAGTCCAATACCTATTAGAGTTAACATTGTTTACCTCGTGTGTGAAACCAATACGACAATTAACTATTAAAAGTATATTATTTTTATTGATTCGTATGCCAAGAAGTTTCGATATAATTGGATCGAAAGAAAAATCCGTAGCGATAGTCGAAATTAGGAAAAGTATGAAAGAAAAAGAAATCGCAAAAGAAATAATGGCAAAGAATAAAAATGTGAAATCTGTTCTTAAAAAAGAGTCCCCACGTGAAGGGAAATTCAGAACACGGAAATACAAGCTTATAGCTGGCGACAAAAACACGGAAGTTATACACAAGGAGCATGGATATTCGTTAAAACTTGACCCTCAAAAAACCTATTTTTCCGTTCGCGAAGGCACGGAGAGGCAACGAGTAGCCAGTCAAGTAAAACCTAGAGAACTTGTGATGGTTATGTTTGCTGGAATAGGGCCATATGCAGTTGCTATTGCCAAAAAGCAACCAAAAGTAAAAAAAATAATAGCTGTTGAGATAAATCCCGAATCAGTCAAATACATGAAATACAATATACGGGTAAATAAATTTTCCCATAAGATTTCGCCTGTGCTAGGAAATGTCCGCGACGTATGTAAAAAATGGTATAAGAAATGCGACCGTATTGTGATGCCTTTACCGTTGGATGCAGAAGATTTTTTGGACATTGCTATAAAATGTGCAAAGAAGAAAACAACCGTTCATTTCTATGCGTGGGGAAACAAGGCAGATGGGGATATATATGAAGATGCTAAAAAGGCAATAGCACGGCAAATGAAAAAACTTGGCGTTGCCTATAAAGTCGTTAACAAGCGTATAGTGCTTCCGTATGCCCCTGGAAAATTCAAGGTTTGCATAGAGTTTAAAGTTTTATGATATCTTAATTTATTAGAAAGGTTGGTTTTAATGCACGAGATGGTAAGCGAAGTAGATACTGAACAAGCACTTAAAGAAAAGTGCATACAGGTGGGTGACCACCTTTACGTAAGGCCTGGCTCTGAGCTAAGTGTCGGGAACGCTGATAACGCAGACAAAGAAAGCATCCAGATTGTCTTTTCAATGGGAGGAAGAGGCATAAGACTTAGACATATAACAGGCGATAAGTATTCCAAGCATGTTATAGAAATCAGAGGGAAACCTATAAGCAGATATGTTGTGGATATGTGGATTGAAAATGGGTTCAAAAACTTTTGTTTATTGACAGATGATAGTCATCGCGGAAAGAGCGTTATGGAGCACTACAAAAATGGTGAAAAACTGGGTGTTAATATAAAATATTCCATTGAGCATAGAAACCTTGGATCTGGCGGGGCAATGAAACAAGCTATAGACAATAATGTGATAACGAAATCCTTTGTCAACCACTACCCTGATGATGTAATAATAAACTATCCGAACTTCGCAGAGGACTTTGTAAAAATATTCTTAGCTGCGATCCATTCCGGGTTTCAGTGTGTGGTCTTGTGCGTACCTGGAAAACTATACCCTTATGGTGTAGTTGTCGACAAAGGGGGAAAAGTAGTGGATTTCATCGAGAAGCCTTTCGTAGAGAATGACACTAATACAGGTATATTCGGAATAAGTAAAGACGTTTTCCACTTAATTGAGCAACTTGAACCTAACAAATCTCTGAAAATAGAGAGAACTGTCCTGAAACAGGTTTCAAGGAACGGAAAAATGTTTAAGGTACTTTTACCAACAGAATATTGGATTCCTGTAAATGATGAAATGAATCTAAACAAATTGGTTGAAATTACAGGAGAAAAATAATATTCTAGGCGGGGGTCCGATAGTCTGGTCAATTCGGCTGGGTTCAGGTCCCAGTGGTTTAGTACCTACGTGGGTTCGAATCCCACCCCCCGCACTATATAATAAGTTCTAAAAACGAATAGAGTTTATGTTTGACCCTTATTTCTGGTCTGTTGTAGTATTCTTTGCCGTGCTTGCAACATTGGTATACCACGATAGGAAAAATCTAGAGTTCCACAAACTTCTCATTATGAAAAGGACGGAGCGTGGAAAGAAGTTTATTGGCAATGTTGCAAACGTAAGCCCTGTTTTATGGAATTCAATATCCACTATCGGAATAATTTTTGCCTTCTTATTCATGCTTTACGGAACTTACATATTGATAATTTCAGCTCAGATGATAATTACCGAAGTTATTACTAGGCCAGCCATACAATTTATGATACCTGTTCCCCAACCGTACCCAATAAATGGGACGGGATTCATAGGTGTTCCATTCTGGTTCTGGATACTTGTTGTTCCCTTTGTTCTTTTCCCTCACGAATTCGCCCATGGCGTAGTCGCACGTGCGAATAAAATAAAAATAAAGGACGTTGGACTGATGCAACTTTTTATATTTTCAGGCGCTTTTGTGGAACCTGATGAGAAACAACTTGAAAAGGCCAATCTGACGAAAAGGCTTAGAGTATTTAGTATGGGATCTGTCACAAACATAGCTATAGCATTAACTGTTATTTTTCTGACTCAGCAAATATTGTGGCCGACATTTGTCTCAGAAGGTGTAATAATAAAGAGAGTTTTTGAAGGTACCGGAGCAGAAGCCGCCGGCCTTAGATCAGGCATGACAATACAGGAAATAGATGAAAAAAGGATAAATGTAGGATATGATATATTTGCGACAAGCTATACGTATCTTCTTTTCAACGGGCACAATCTAACAAGCGAAAATCTGAGAGACGTATCAACAAGTATCGAATTGGGAACAATACTAGATGAATTCGAACCTAATCAAACAATTAAAGTTAAGGCCGATGGAAATATCTATAATTTAAAACTATCAGGAAGACCAGAAAATTCAACACTGCCTTACATTGGCATATCGGCATCAACCGTTATTGAAAGTGACTTTATGACAGAATTTGCATTTCCACTCATATGGTGGCTGACAACTATCAGCTACTTTGTCGCAGTTTTCAACTTGCTGCCAATTTATCCATTGGACGGAGGGTTGATGCTGGAAGCTGTTGTCAAAAAATTCAACAAAAAAGAGTCCATTAAAATAACAAAAGTCGTCACTCTTGTAATAGCCGCATTGCTTATCTTTAACTTCATAGGACCTACTTTAATTTCGTTAATCTAGAAAGTCTACTTTGACAAGACTTCTGTTTTCCTTATCTCAAAGTTCCTTACAGGATAAATTCTCTGTGAGTTTCTCAGTACACGCCGTTTTATACTGTCAGATATTATCCCATCTATGAATTCTTCGATAGTAGATTTTTCAACATCTTTCTTGATTGTTTCACGTACGTCATCCCTCACAGCCGCCTTTATGCTGCTCTTAACACGTCTAGGTATAATCAATATGCCTTTGATGCGGATGCTCACACCATCTTTTGTTGTAAGATCTTGTACAGTGTCAACGCGCGTGGACCATCTAGTGACCATTCTGGAAACGTAGTCTCTCATGCACTGTGAACCTGCAAAGTTTGTGATAGCTTTATCACCATCTATCTCAACAACTTTGAACACAAACTTCATGTAGTACTTTTTAAAATCGTTTATAAGGTCCATCAAACTTACAGAAATCTTCCTGCCAGCGAGGTTCTTTGGATCAGCTGAAAGAGTTCTACCTAATTCAGACTCTCCAAACATTTTCGGAGAGGTTATTATATACCATTTTTTTCCCTTAACTTTCTTTGCCAACTTTCGCACCTTCTTTGTTCATTTTACTTATTTTGTTTTCAATTACTTTAATAAATTCTTCTTTTTTCCCAGCATCTATGTGGGCACCTGCAGCAAATGGATGTCCTCCAGCTTCACCACCAACTATCTTCGATGCCTCGAATAAAATATCTCTTAAGTTAAAGTTTAAATTTCTTGGCATACGTGCTGATACTTTCAGTTTTCCGTTATCTGAGTCCGCAAACCCGACAACTATTTTTCCTTCTTCGACTAGGCCTGAACTTAGTGCAATAGAGGATACTGTACCTATTACAGTATCTGGTATCTTTTTGCCTCCGTCTATCACAGTAATCGTGTCTCGCTCGTCTATATTGCCCTCTCGCACCCAATTCAGACCAGCACTTATTGTCTGCCTATAAGTTTTCATTATGTCCCATGAGTCCTTTATTGCAGACAGATCTCCTAGGCACAACCTTATAGCAATGTGGAAATTCCCTGTCCTGCCGCAACCGTTCAAGATTGTAGCGAACTCTCTCACATCCTGAAGTTCCTCCGGTCTACCTATGATAGTATATACATCGCCAAAAACATCTTCTGCGTCGTCATATCCATACTTCAATCTCTCGAATATTATGGCCGATGCCAACTTTTTCTGCTCTTCGCTTGTTAAATCGGCCAGTCTTCTCCACTTGTTTCCATCTTTTAACTTTATACCAATTTCTGAAAGGAATTGCACAGCATTTGACTCAGAACCGGTAATATTAGGTATTTCAACGTCAGACGAGTATTCGAGTGATTTAAAAATTGACCTACTGTTCCTACCATATAATCGAAGGCCTCGAGCTACTGATATTTTTCCCAACATTTCAGCCTCTTCAACGATTTTTCTAGCAGCGCCCTTCATCTCCCAGTTTTCATCCATAACGTCTCCTATTGCCCCAACAACAGCCAAATCTATCAAGTCAGTGTTTCTTATGTTCAATGCCTTTGCGAACAAATAGCATACCAT
>CAYVFQ010000056.1:4837-5198 GCA_964451045.1 uncultured archaeon | reverse complement strand
GACGGCACCCTTTATACTTACTACTATCACCAGTGCCACAAGTCCCATAAAAAGGGAGGCGGTGAAAATCCTCAAGAGGTTAGAAGCGGGGAATCTCTGTTTCATATGAAACTTGTAGGCATAGATCATCATGGTCACGCCGGCTAATGCCTGGGCGAAGGCGGTAGCCAAAGCCACCCCTTTCGCTCCCCAGCTTATCACCGTTAAGCGGCTGATGACGATATTGACCAAAGCTGCGAATATTCCCGCCTTTACTACTATCCGCTGCAGCTCGGTTCCGTACAAAAGCGACGAGCTGGAGGTGGCTATGAAACCAACCGCACCGCCGACAAGAAGTATGGAAAAAAGCAAAACCGCTGGT
>CAYVFQ010000056.1:0-4827 GCA_964451045.1 uncultured archaeon | reverse complement strand
CTGGTTGGTAGGATTGCCCGTAAAGCAGGGGTATAAGCTGACGTGCAATGGCGATTCCTCCTATGCATAGCGGGAACGAGAGCATGGCCAAGTAACGGGTGGAGTTGGAATGAACTTTTGCCAGCTCCTCTTTATTTCCCCCTCCGTATACCTCCGACATGGCAGGGAGGAGGATGCCGGTTAAAGCACCTGGCAGTAGAATCATGGTTCGGCTGGAGAGGATAAAAGCCACGTTGTAATAGGCGATCTCCGTCGAAGTGCTGAAGATGCTCAAAAACAGGATTCCAAAACGCTCCCAGACGATGGCATCCAAAACCATGATAACAAACACGCTGGCGGAAAATTTGAACAGCTTTTTGCTTAAAGCATTTTGAGGCGACGGTCGACGGTCGACGGTCGACGGTCGCAAATCGAATTTCGTCCTCTTAAGGTAAACATAGCTTATCACCAAAAGCACGTTGGTCATGGTGCTGACCGCCACCAGCCATTCCATCCTACCGCCTAAGTATATCACCAGCAGGATGAGACCAACGGTCAAAGGAGAAACCACCAGGTTTATCAGAGCGATCAAATCGTACCTTTGCAGACCGCAGAATAGGCCGTTGTAAACCCACATCAAACCCAAAGGCAAAAGTACGGTGGCGGCGACTTTGAAATAAAGCGAAAGGTCCGGGTTTTTGTACCAGCGGGCGATAAGCGGGGCGAAGAAAAACAGAAGTAAACTCACCGCCACACCAACCAAGATTTCGAATTTGAACAATTTTTTGAAGATGGAGGAGATGGTGGAGAGGTCTTTTCGTCCCCAGTATTCGGAGACGTATTTGGTGAGGGTGGTATTGATGCCTAAATTGACCAGAAGCCCCACCACGAAAAGCAGCCACATGACGAAGCTGTAAACACCGTATTTATCCGGTCCCAAAAACCGCGCCACCACCACCGACGCGATAAACCCAAAAGCCAGGGTGATGGCTTTTATGAGGAAATTGTATACAGCGTTTTTGGCGATTTTTTTATGGATGGACAAATTATGGAGTTCCAAATGGGTGTTTTTCTTTTGCTATCTCAATAAAGCAGAATAACTAGGTAACAAGGGTAATCTGCATTGTCATTTTAGGAACATGCGATTCACACAATTTTAATTTAAGAATTGCTTTTTTTGAACGCCTGAAACCAACCCAAAAACCATGCAAGACCTAAATATAGCAATTCAAGATCCTGAATTGTAAGCTCGATCTTCTTTTCTGAATCTCCTTCTTCACTGTGGACACCTTTGCAAGCAAAATTCCAAAGAAATCTCACAAAAGTAACACCATACGGATCTGTTTCTTCGAGCTTTGTTATTAGGTCTGATACCCATTTCCTTGGTTTTACTCTTGGAAGTTCTCCGAATAGAGCTTTGTAAATGAACCGCTCATACTGAACTACTAAAGCTCGTACCGCTAGAAATTTGTAATCAAGATTATTACCTGTAAAATCCTTGAGTCTATCATAGTCATGTTTTTCCATTATACTTTTCAGATAATTTAGAATTGAATTAATTCTTTCATTACAGTTTGAAAAATTCGAATCGCTTTCCTTTCCGTGAGAATAGAGATCCAAACGTTCTATTCCTTTTTTCAACATTCCCATTGCTTCGGCCTTTTCACCGTATACAAGCTTGTCTTCTATTTTCTTTCTTTTTTCTAAAAGAACTAGAGAATATGCTTCACCATACTTCCATTTAGGTGCATATTTCTCTGCAGCCAGATAATGAATATAAGCTAGCTTCACATCACCTAGCTTCTCATAAATCTCGCCTAACTTTTGATATCCCTTGATTATAAAAAATGCATCGCCTAAAGGATGATCGTATCCAAAGCCTACGTATTCTGCACAATTGATAGAAAGTTTGAGCAAGTCTATTGCTCTGCCATATAATCCTTTTGCTACCATTTCATCTTCGAGTGTAACAGCATAATCTTGGTACACTAACGCTATATTAAAGCCCCACTCAATCTCTCTACTTTGGTCCCCATAAATGGACATTTCAACCTCATCTGCAATCTTGCAGGCTTCTTTCAACAAGCCAACTTTATCCTGCCACCAGTTCAAATTTGCTTTTCTACGAGCGAAAGTGATAAACTCATAATTCTTTTCGTCCGCTTCGTGTTTCTTAGTCTCTTCAATACTGAAGTAGTACTGCGCTTTGCTGAAGAAATCATAAGTTTGCTCGGTGTTTTGTGCAAACCACGCAAGCTCCTCGTAAATCCTTCCTAATATTCCACTCGTCTCCTGGAACGCATTATCATTTTTGTCTTTGCAACACTCTAAAGCATATTTCAATACATCTGCATACAAAGGGTAATCTCGCAGTGTCTCTTCTTGAAGTGATTTGTCATGATTAAAGCGTGGGCTGTTAGAGCTATCCAGAAAAAGATCAACAATCTTCTCGCGAATTTGATTTAATAAATAGTCAGCATCCACCTTGAAACCACACGAAATACATCTTCCTCTCACTAGAAAGGAATGAGTTGCATTTTTCATATACCCTGAGTTTTCCCATTCTCCACTCCCACACTCAGGACATTTATGTTCTGATGACACGTTTTTCTCCCTCATAATCTAATTAAGTCAATTAGTCTAAGTGCTTTGCAATACCAAATGATACAACCAGAACAACCCTTTCTTTTCTAGCTCAATTAAAATATGCAGATACTCTGTAGATCGAGTTATGATACGGGTGGAAACCACCCAACAACTTTATTTGAATCGTAAGTTATTAGTTATCTTTCGTAGTGTGCAGGTTAACCATTGTGAAGCTCGCTTTACAATTTTCCTCGTAAATCACAATCAATAAATCAGAGGATACTTGGTCTACATAACTTCCCGACGAATTTTTATTCAACCATTTTTAAGTTCATTCATAAACGTATTTGCTGTGTTAACTAAGTTCGCTACTCTATTCTCGAGAAAATCATCATATCGGTTAACCTGCCAAAAACTTTCATCAGTCGGAATTAATTGCTCACTCAATCGCTCATTATTGACTTTATGTCTACTTATGTATTCGGTTGGTTCTTTTGAAGTAAAAGTCCTGTTTGCCTTTTCATTAAGAACTACTATGTTGGAAACTACATCGAATTTTGAATCAGGGACACCATGGGCTTTAAGTACTTTTTTGGGGAAGAAATGGTGCCATTCTGGTCTGAAACCTTCATTAAGTTGGTTGTTTGAACGATCATAACCTATTCTAATATCCTGACATATCCAATCCTTTGCCTTCTTCTTGAAAACTACAAGGTAAAGGACTAAGCGTAAGAAATCGTCACGATAGTCTTTTAAAAAATCTTCTTTGGAAAAGGAATCGTTGATATTTAATGGTTGCAATAAAGAATTTATGGCATCGTCAAAGGACGTAGAAGAGTTGAGAGCTTTTATATCCTGATCTAGTATCGTAATTGCAGACCCACTATAACGTCCATCTCCGGTTGCTAATAGAAACCAATGTAATGCTTTTTTAAAGTTGAAATTGTTCCCAGATTTTGAATGAAGAGCGAATAAAGGGATAAGAGCATTATGAGAAGGCAATAAATCTGAGGTTAATATACCTACCTCTCCCATTTTTCTTATAACATAACTAATAGAGTCCTTTGTTTTATTCCATCCGTTTTGAAAATCTTCGGATCTTTCCCAGAACTGTTCCGGAATATCCTTAAGCCTAGCTATACCCTTACCAATAACTGCCAATGATCTTATGAGAATAGCTGGATCTATATCAAATCCTTTTTCCTCCATGCTTTTCAAAAATGGGTTGAATTCTTCTCTTACCCATCCTTCTTGCTTTGCTGCTACGAGAGCAATAATAACATCACTCTCCCTAACTTTAACCCCCGCCATGTTTAACCTTGTAAAGATTTCTGCCACATCTTCTACTTCATGGTCTATAATTATCTCATATAATGGATAATCCTCAATCTTTTTTAATGATTGTAATTTCTCATGAACTGCACTGAAGTCTTGTTCAATTCTTCTAGCAATTTCTTCAGCAAACGTTGATAGATTTTCACTGGTAAGAATGTCACGGATGGATATCCATTCTGGTGATTTATTTCTAACGGGATTAGGTAGACCGAATTCCAAAGCATCTTTTGGTTTTCTGATATCGACTAGAACATTGTACTTCTCATAGAATTTATTCCACTCCTCAGCATCTGGCCACCAATAAGGCTTTTTCCCAAAGAACAATGATAAAGTTGTAATCCTTTGTTGACCATCTACTATCCATAGCTTTTGCGCATTTGTTCCTTGAGCTACTCTCGGTGAACTATATTTAGATTCCCATAAAAGAATTGTGCCTATTGGATATCCTCTATACAAGGAATCAACAAGCTTTTTTGCCTTTTCCGCTTTCCATATAAATCCTCTCTGAAACTCTGGGATGTCTAATTTACCCATAGTAGCATCATCTATGTGCTTTACGATATCTTTAATTTCTAATCTCTGGTCTTTCATATTTGTTACCTCCATTCATTGTTCATTATGATTAAGCATATAAATTTCACATATAGCTTTTCCCTTTTTTCAAAGAAGCTATAATAAATCAAGTAGGCAAACCAAAATTGCACCTAGGTGGTAATTCTTCTATACGAACAACTCCTTTTCTATCAACTCACACAAAATATGACAAATACAAATATGTGTTTCCTGAATTCGGGGAGTGGTGTGGGAGGGGACGATGAGGGAAAGATCGGTGATTTTCTTCAGCTCACCCCCGTCTCCCCCCAAAAGCCCCACCGTTTTCATCTTTTTCTCTTTCGCCTTCAGCGCGGCGGTTATCAAATTGGGCGA
>CAYVFQ010000055.1:0-5203 GCA_964451045.1 uncultured archaeon | reverse complement strand
GTGCAGATAAGACCTAGAATGTCGCACCACGCTGGCGGCACAGCCGCACTGGTCTAGGCGTATTTCAAGATTTTCGTTATAGTTCCTATACCCTTTGTCTTGCCTTCTCGGAAGACGAACCTGTCGCCTTCGCGTACGAATTGCGGACGGTAGCGGAATACCATTTGGACATTGCCGGCATCTCCTGCTTTCAGGTATTTCTTGTCCAGCAACTTAAGCTTCACAGTGCTTGATACAGTGTTTGTATGCAGTATCGGTTCATAGCCGCTAGCTATTCTTGTTGGATGGTTCAGTACAACGACCTCCGCTTCTATGGATTTCACTGCTCTGGGCTTTATGAATTTGTCGCACAATATCATGCCCCTGATGATGTCCTCGTGTCTCACGCCACGCAACGCTATGCCAACAACCAATCCGGCATTCGCCTCTTCCAATCTGTGATAATGCATTTCTATGCTCTTTGCTTTGGCATTGCTGAACTCTCCTTTCTTGTCAGGTCCGATAATAAGCTCAGTGCCAGGCTTGAGCACTCCTTGCTTGATAGTGCCGCTGACAACTGTGCCCGCTCCTGTTACGTTATATCCTCGGTCAATGAACATTAAGAATGGTTTGTCAATTTCCTTCTTGCGCTCTGGAAGTATCTGCAGTAAGTTGTTCAGAATATCATATCCTTTAAGTGTCACAGATGAAACTCTTATCACGGGTACAACGGTCTGCATCTTATCAACAATAACAAAAAGGTCGCCTTCCTTGTTTATCGTGTATGGAACCCTGCCGACATTCTTCAACAACTCATCAATCTGCTGTTCAGCTTCTTCAATCTTCTGTTCAGACACTTTGTCGATCTTGGTTATACAGATTATTGTTGGCAGGTTCATTGCCATCAGCAGTCCCAAGTGCTCCTTTGTTATGTGCGTGACACCGTCATCCGCTGCCACGACCAGCATCCCGTAATCTATATTTTGGCCCACAAGTCCGCGTATAGTAGTCTTCTGCCAGTTTTCATGACCGACAGTATCTATGAAGCTTACGAGTTTGTCCGCATTTTCTGCTATGTTTGCCCTTTCTTTCTTGTTCAGCGGGTTCTGGAAATGTAGTGGTTTTCCGTTCTTGAACCCGTACAATGCGTAATGCAAATCAGCACTCAGTCCGCGTTCTATCTCATGAGGAAGTGTATCCAGATACAGCCATGCTTTGCCGTTCTTGTCCGCGCATCCTGTCATCAGACATGCAATAAGAGTGCTTTTTCCATGATTGACGTGACCCGCTGTGCCCACTATTATGTGTCGTTTTACGGGTTTGCCTTCTTTTACAACTAATATTCTCCCAATAAGATTCCCATTTTCCTCGAAACGCTCTATCTTCGCAATGTTTGCGCTGTTCTCTGCTGCAACGAACTTAAGCACATTCAGGGTCTCCTCGAATTCGAGGTTTGTAAGTCCGACAACCTTACCATTGTCGTCAACGCCTATTATATACACTGCCTCGCCATTGCCCACATCAAGTCTGTACTTCATCTGCGCTGCAAGGTGCTGCTTCTTGTTGTCTCTGAGATGCAACGTGGTTGACAGACGTTCCTTGAATTCGATATTTTTATTCTCCTTGCTTGGTATTGATATCTTCTTTTTCATAATGATTACCACATGTTCCTGAGCCAGTCAATCTGGCCTGCTATATGTTTCCTGCGTTCGTCGCCTTCATTGTTTATTATCTTTTTCACAATGTCCGCTGTCTGCTTTGCTGTTTTTCCGGTAGTGTCGACATCAAAAACGCTCCCAGGCTTGTGAAGAGGCAAGGATTCCTCAGTTATCAGGTTTATCATTTCCGCTTCAATATTCTCCGTTATTTTTGTTGGCCATTTGTACTTCTTTTTTAGCCTTTTTTCAAGCACTTTCGGGTTGCATCTTAACACTATCAAGATGTCTGAATCAAAAAAGTGCGCATACAAACCCTCGATCAATAGATTTTCATGCTTCTTCCTAAGGGCATTGACCTCCTTTTTCAGCGCTCCCATCTTCACGATCTTAGACTGTCTGGCCTTGTCAAATCCTATGTACAAATCTTTCTTGCCCGCGAGCTTGTTGAGTTCGACCAGCTTGTACTTTTCCTTTCTCGGTTTTATCTTTTTGTTTAGGTTTTTCACAAATAGCTTGGCTACGCTAGTCTTTCCTGTTCCTCCTACCCCTGATATCGAAACTATCATCTTCATGACCGCCAATATAATATACAACTATGCAAAGCTTATCTTTTAAAAGTTAAAACTTAGTAGTGTTATTATGATTGAAAATGACGGTCTTGTTATGTGGGCAGAAAAATACCGCCCGAAGAGACTGAAAGACATCGTTAACCAGAAGCACGCGATTGACCGCATAAGGGCTTTTGTAAACGCAAAAAACATACCGCACATGCTTTTCTCTGGTAGGGCAGGCGTCGGTAAGACGAGTACTGCGCTTGCGATATCTCAAGATCTCTACGGTAACACATGGAGAAGCAACGTATTGGAACTAAACGCGTCGAACGAAAGAGGGATAGACGTTATACGAAACAAGGTGAAAGATTTCGCGAGAACGAAGACCATGAGCGATGTCGGATACAGGTTGATAATTCTGGACGAAGCTGATGCGCTGACATCCGAAGCCCAACAAGCGCTCCGCAGAACAATGGAGACTTATGCAGACGTTTCCCGTTTCATACTCATCTGCAACTGGAGTTCGAAGATAATTGAGCCGATACAGAGCAGGTGCGCTGTTTTCAGGTTCAGGACGCTTAACGACAAGGACCAGATGAAATTCTTGGAGCGAATAGCAAAAGAGGAGAAATTGACTATAGACGATTCAGCAAAGAGCGCGATAATTTATCTGGCGGAGGGCGATCTGAGGAAGGTTGCCAACCTTCTGCAGGCAAGCGCGGCATTGGGAAAGAAAATAACAGAGAAAGTTGTGTACGATGTTGCATCGCAGGCAAAGCCCGGCGAAGTAAAGGCCATGGTTAGCTTGACACTAAAAGGCCAGTTCGTGGACGCAAGGAAGATGTTGCACGAAATGCTGCTGAAACAGGGTCTCTCGGGAGAGGACATCATACGCGAGATACACAAGCAGATTTATGATTTGGATGTTACGGAACAGGCAAAGATCGAGCTCATACAGAAGACCGGCGAGTATGAGTACAGACTGACGCAAGGCGGCAATGACCTGATACAGTTAGAGGCTTTATTGGCTCAGTTCTTACTTTTTGCAAAAAGATAATCCTTATGTTAACTGAAAAATACAGGCCAGAATCTTTGGAAGACGTTGCTGGGCAGCACGAAGCTGTCGCAAAGGTACTGGACTGGTTCAAGGCGTGGAAGCCCGGGGACAAAGCGCTGTTACTGTATGGGCCTACAGGCATTGGTAAAACGTCGATAATACAGACCCTTGCTGTGCAGGAAAAAATGGACTTCATCGAGATGAATTCTTCTGATTACCGTTCAGCCAAGCAGATCCGCGAAAGCATAGGCAGTTCCGTTTTTCAGAAAAGTCTGTTCAACCGCGGGAAGGTCTTTATGATAGACGAGGTGGATGCGCTTTCAGGCAAGGCTGACCGCGGCGGAGTATCCGAACTGGTAAAGCTTATCAAAGAAACCAAGTATCCTATCATTTTGACTGCTAATAACCCGTATATATCAAAACTTAGCACACTCAGAAAGCACTGCAAGATAGTCGAACTGAAGAAACTGTCTATTCACGACATGGAAAGCCATCTGGAAAAGATAATAAAAAAAGAGAACATCAACATAGACAGGGATGCGTTGAGGGAACTTGTGAAATTGTCAGATGGGGATTTGCGCGCAGCTATGAATGACTTGGAAAGCTTGAGCGTAAAAGGAAAGGTAACCGTTGACGATGTTGGTCTGCTGAGTGAACGGAAAAGGGAGTCGACTGTATATGAAGCGCTAAGTAAGGTCTTCAAAGCGGACACTGTGTACGACGCCCGTCGGGCATTGGATAATGTCGATAAGCCGATTGACGACATTTTTTGGTGGATTGAAACGAACATAACAAACGAGTTTGACAAACCAAAAGAGATTGCAGCGGCTTTTGATTCTCTGAGTTCAGCTGATATTTTCCGTAAGCGTATCAAGGTTACGCACAACTGGAGATTCCTTGCATACGTGGTTGACCTCATGACAGGAGGTATAGTTGCAGCTAGGCAGAAAAAGAGATTCAAGTTCGTCCGCTATCAGTACCCGACTATGATTGCAACTCTTGGCCGAACTAAGCATATGCGAAAGGAGCAGAAGGAGCGTTTAACGGAACTTGCAGAACAGTTTCACTGTTCAAGAAGAAAAGTGAGAACAGAGTTTTTGCCTTATTTGAAATTGTTTTGATTTCAGTATGTGAAAAAACTAAAGTTTAAATTTCTATTTTCATTGTTATCAAATAATGGTCAATGAGCCAAGAGTGTGTTCGAGGTGAGCATAATAAAGTTGGACTTCCAACGCAAGCAACTTTACACGATACTGATTTGCTTCACCATCCTTTTATTCGTCTCTATGCACTTCTCATCAGATTACTCGTCATCTATCAGTAAAATACTTGGAAATATAGTATCGGCTGGTAAGGGGTGGATATCGACAGCTAATGATGACGAACTTGGTAGCAACATTGATCCTGCTGTAGAAATGCTTACCGACGCCATTCCAGAACAAATGACCGAGACACCCGCTGGCGATGAGGAAAGTCTGGGTGAAATTGAAGACTCTGGACGCGTTGAAGAAAAGACGGGTGGCTCTGGCGCAGTTGCTGGTGGACATGCAGGCGGTGGCGGAGGAGGTAGCATCAGTTCTAAGGGAGACATCAGTAAAGTAGACAAACAGATAGTTGAAGAAATAGAAGAGAACCCAGAGGAAAAGATTAAAACAATCATTCAAACCTCCAATGAAGAGGACTTAGAATCTGTTTCTAAAAAGATAACTGAAGGTGGAGGGCAAGTCCACGGCACCTATAAAATGGGAGATATAATTATAGCTGAAATACCTGCGAGTAAAATCGAAGAGATATCCACAGAAACATCCGTTAAGAAAATTTCTCCTGAAAGAGAGGTTTATGCGTTGCTGGATTACAGCGCATCTCAGGTTAATGCACTTGATGTGTGGTCTATCGGATACAAAGGAAGCGGTGTAAAAGTCGCAATACTCGATACAGGTATAGACTCTTCCCATGAT
>CAYVFQ010000054.1:0-5314 GCA_964451045.1 uncultured archaeon | reverse complement strand
ATCTATATGTTCTACCTTTCTGACTTCGTCCACCGTTTTCAAAGCTCTTACCATCTCTATTCTCTTCTCAAATGGTATAATTGGTTTTCGTTTGTAAGTCATTGTAAGCTCATCGGTGTATACACCAACAACTAGATAATCGCAATGTTTCTTGCATTTCTCCAAAAAACTTATATGCCCCCAATGCAATAGGTCGCAAACTACAAACGTGTATCCGATGACCTTCTTCTTGAAATCTTCATTTTTCATTCTTATCGCCTCGCGCTCTGAGATCATAAATATTCTTTTTTTGAAGGCTTATAATTCCATAGGATTGTCATAAGGATTGCACAGATTATACCAGACACCACCCAAAAATTGAAAGCTGCGCCCCATCCGAAATTATCTATAAGCCAACCTGTTCCTATTCCCGTTACTGAGGCCCCTATGTATCCCATACCATCTATGAACCCAGTTGCGGATGCCGCAGCCTTTCTAGTTCCATAATCCATTGGCATCGCAGTAACCATCATTACATGTGGGCCATATGTCATGAATCCTATTATAATAAGGGTTCCTAAACTCATTATCCAGTTACCTGCTGGAATAGTAGGATATAACCAACTAAAAAGAGACAACACAAGTAACATCAAGACTACTATCGGCGCTCGTCTTGATTCAAACATCTTGTCAGACAAGTGCCCTGCAAAGATTGCGCCCAAAGAGCCTGCGATTGGAATTGCTATTGCTTTATACGCGGCAGCCGATATAGTAGCTCCCTGAACTTCAAACATATATGTAGGTGCCCAACTCAAAAATCCATATCTCACTATATTTAAAAAGAAAAGACCAAAACCGACTAACCATATTCTTGGGTTCAGTAGAATAGTCTTTACTGTATATCTAAATCCTAGATGTCCATCTTTCCTAACTTCTGTAACTATTTCAATACCATTTTCCTCTTCTTCTATGGTCGGGAGACCCACTTCTTCCGGGGCATTCCTAATTTTTATATACCATAAAATACCGACTATAAAAAACATTAATGAAGGCGCCCAGAAACTGTATCTCCATCCTAATATACTAACAACAAATCCCGCCAACAGCCAAGAAGCAGCATTTCCTATTTGATAAGAAGTACCCAATATCCCAGATACTTTACCCCGTTGTTTTGGATGGTACCAATTTGCTATTGTTTTTACAACAGGAGACCATCCCATTGACTGGAAATACCCGTTTATACCCCAGACTAATACCATTAACGATAATACACCTGTGCTAAATCCAAAAATTAAATTCATTGCAACAGACCCAAGTATACCAATTGTGACAAGATTTCTTGCTCCAAATTTGTCTCCAAACTGTCCATTAATAAATTGACCTATAGCATATGCAGCAAGTAATGACGTCAATACTCCTCCCATTTCTGTCTTCGTTAGGTTAAACTCTTCCATTATTCCTGGCATGGCTATTGACATATTGACTCTACATAGGTAGAAGCTCGCGTATGTTATCCACGCAATTAGTAGGATGCGTTTTCGCCAATATTTAAAATTTTTTTCCAAATTTATCACATTTATTACATATAAGTTAAATTTAAGTTAGAAAAACTGATAATAAATATTTTTGGTTTAGTATTAAAATATAAATATATATTTTTTGAAACTTCTTTTATGGTTCAAAGAAATATAGAAGTAGATCAAGAAACTTGGGCTGGGTTAAAAATCGAGTCTATAAAAAGAAATAAGAATCTACGTGAATTTGCGGGGGATATACTAACTGAGTATATGAAGAGCCTTTCTAACGATATATCTGAACCTGTCCCGAAAGTTATAATTCTTGCGGCCGGACACAAAAGTCGATTAAGCCCATTTACTGATAATAAACCAGCGACTATGATTGAAATTAATGGTAAAACTCTGTTAGAACGTTTGTTAGAAAATTTTAATGCGTGCAGTGTAGAGAATATAAGCATAGTTAAGGGTTATAAAAAGGAGTCAATCAAATATCCCGGAGTAAAGTATTATTACAATAAAAATTACAAGAGAACAAAGATATTAGATTCGTTGTTTTGTGCCGAGTCTGAAATGGATGATAGTTTTATAGTGTCTTATTCTGACATATGGGTAAATAAACTGACAATTAAGCAACTGCTTGCAAGTAAAGCAGATATTGCCCTTGTCGTTGATATCGATTGGATAGAGCGCTATAATGACAGGCACTATCACCCAATAGAAGAAGCTGAGAAGGTTATTGTAAGGAACGGCTGTGTAACAAAGATAGGGAAGATGATAAATCCGAATGATACCTATGGAGAGTTCATAGGATTAATGAAATTAAGTAAAAATGGTGCTTCTATCTTGAGACGTACTTACAAAAAATCTAAAACAAAGTTCCGAAACAGACCTTTTCATGAGGCTGTTACCTTTGAAAAGGCGTATTTAACTGACATGATACAGGAATTAATTGACAAAAAACAGAAAATTTCTCTTATTACTATAAAGGGCGGTTGGGTTGAAATCGATACAAAAGAGGATATGGAAATAGCGAAAGCTTTTATAAAATAATTACTGAATCGAGTTTTGTAAAAATTATAAATCTTATAAATCCTAAGAGTAGTGCAGTGTTTCATCTTAAATTGAAAGTGGGATGATATTTTGAAAATTGATATTAGACAAGGAATTCTGATTTTCGTGTTATTTTTGTCTTTTTGGTACATTCTATCACCGAGCCTGTTTAAGACCAGAGGAGTCAGAGTAATTTCTATTTATACTGACGCAGAATGCGGTGAATTAGAGGTTGGAAATCTCATAACAGAGTTAAATGGAATGTACATTAGTAATGAGCAAGAATTTAATAGTGCTCTGAAATCTGCTATGATTGGAAATCGCGTAACTATGTTAATTAATGGGAGGCCTGATGGTTGCATTGTTCTGAACGATAGTTCTCTTGGAATAGAAATAAGCAACCCTGTCTCCAAGGGACTTAAGTTTGGGACGGATGTAGTTGGTGGTAAAGGTTTTCTATTGTCAAGCAGGGAGAAGGTGACTGAAAGAGATATTTCAGAAGTTTCGGAAATTATTGAAAATAGACTTACTGTGGAAGGGTTTGAAAGTTATAGCACTCATGCCGAAGGAACAACCATTTCAATAAGTGTTCCTGATGGCAGTTCTGTCAACAACCTTCTGGAACATGGAAAAATTGAAGGCATCATTGAGCAGGAAATTAAATTCTCTGATAACATTGGTAAAGTTAAAATTGGTACAGAGTCCTATGATATCGTCTTGAACGATTCAATTATAAAAATAAATGGAACTTCATTCGGAGTAAAAGAAAAGTTCGATTTAGATGGCATTGAATTAAGAATTTTAAATACGACTAACAACTCCATAATTCTTGATGCATTAATTTTTGACAATAAGGACATAAAAGAATCGACAACTTCAGCTAGCTTAGTCAAGTATGACAGTGCATCAAAACAATATCAGTTCAGTGTGCCCATTGAGGTATCTAGCGAAGCTGGAAAAAGGTTTTCAAAAGTTACAGAAGGTTTGATACCACTATATCAATTCGGCAGCAATTCTTTAAGCGGCTTGTTAGTTTACTACCTTGACGGGGAGGAAATAAGCAGGCTTTCCATACCTTCAGACTTGTCTGGAGAACCAATTGGGTCAATCTCAATAGTTGGCGGCGAACTGTCGTTTAACTCAGCCACCGATAAAAAAACAAGAGTTGAAATAGCGTTGAAGGGAGTTTTAGAAGAGGATATTTTCATAGAAAGTGTTAAGACGTTTTCAGGTGAATACAACTGGGTATTATTGTTTACTATTTTTGTAGTATGTGGAACTATAGTTGCATTGTACGTTTCAGGTTTTGTACTTTATAAAAATCTTAAAATACCAACAATGGGGTCGTTAATGCTTGTATTAGAAATAATTCTTATATTTGGGTTGGCAGCTGCATCTCAATCGATCCTCCAATCTGGCTGGATTATGGATTGGTTTTCTCTAATTGGCGTGTGCGCTTTTTCTATTATAAGGTTCTTCCAAATTATTTTACTTTCAGAAAGGCATCTGAAAAGACGAGTATTGAAGAGGTATAGAAAGGTTATATCTGTGGTTTATATAAGCAGTTTTGTATTGTTGTTTACCAGTCTCCGTGGTTTCGGATTATCCCTAAGCACTGGATTCGTAGCCACTTTCCTTACAACTCCAATTTATTTGGAGTTCATTAGCAGGTCTAAATAGAATAGTTCTTGGATTTCTCAGTTCCGCTGTAAAAGACTATTTCACCTCCACATGAATCGCACTTACCTGCCAATGGAGGCCTTTTGTAAGTTTTTTGGCATTTTTCGCACATCATCCCTTCAACGGATTTCAAAAAGGTTTGTTGTTTCCTAGGTTTGCCATTATTTTTTAGCATTGCCATCAGATTCATTTGTTTGCCGATACCGAGTAGTTCGGATTTGTCTATGTCCATGGCCTCAAAAACCCTTTCCAACGGAGGCATTAGCTGATTTTCTATGTAATACTTTGAATCTATTCGGAGTCCCCTAGATTTTACATATTCAGGGTCTTCTGCTCTATTTGACAAAAGTTGAAGTCCCTGTGTTATTACGAAGCCAACTCTGTCACCGACTCCGGGCGCATCTGTCGGATTTCGTTTTCTCATTTTTTTAACGACTTCTATATGCGGCTGGACTCCTTTGTAAGAACTAGGAGATTTTGTTATACTCTTTGTGACAATAAGCTGTTCTATCGCTATTTCGTTGTTTTGAAGTTTCTTTAAGATGTCTCTTACATAATCGAAAGCTTTCTTAGGATCCTGTTCTTTTAAGATTATTTCCAATACTGTATACAGTGTTCCGCTCACTAAATCGCACCAGTCACGTCTTACAGTTTCTATACCCTTCATAACAAGCTTATCTTCCCATTGCTCTCCCCTTTTCTCAAAGCTCCATCCGGCATACCTCTTTTTAGTAAGTATTATAATTGTTTTGAAAATTCCCTCTATTTTCAGTTTCACTATGCCCTTCAATTCCTCGTTTACCGTTTTTTCCAAATATTCCCCCATTTTATAGGCTTCGTCAATATCCTTGGTTTTCGTTTTAACCATAACCGAGTCCGTGTCCCCATAGATTACTTTGAATCCTTCTTCCTTGTCTATCGTATCCCTTGTTCTCTGTATCAAGTTCCTTCCACAACTTGTTATGGCGTTAGCTATATCCAACACGTATAGTTTGGCTCGGATATATCCAGTATACCCATAGAAAGCATTAGCCATTACCTTCAGTGCTATCTGTTTAGCATTTAATTGCCTTCTCTTTTCATTATCC
>CAYVFQ010000053.1:0-5420 GCA_964451045.1 uncultured archaeon | reverse complement strand
ATGACCTTGATCCTGATGGGTGCCTGGTAGCAGATCGAATAAGAATCCGCACCAATAAATTTTGAAAACCCGGATGCAGGTAACGACAAGGGACTGATCTCGTACTGGATGATATTCCTGCAAAAAAAAAGATCGTTTTTTGCGTTGAAGAGGTGTTTTCTGTTGACAGGGGACTTTTAATGGGTGCCAGTATCTGGACCTTAAGATTGTTTAACAGGTGTTGTGATATCTGTAAAGATTTAAGGTTTGAAATTCTTGCGATATATTGCAGATACATACTAATCAGTGGTGGTATGTATAAGATAGAAAATCTATACCTGCGAGTGAAGCGGAAGCAGTCAGAGAGTCGCTTAACGCGGATGATAGGTGCATGTGCTCTAATAAATGAATTTTTGCCTCATTTCCATTAAGGCAACTGCTCTGAATTACGTGAAACACTTGAGGGGATTGTAGACGTTCCGAAAGGTTGTCCTTGGAACTCTAAATCTTCTGGACGAACTATGTCTTCGAGCTTTGGAGATTCCATCCCTTTCGGAATGTTTAGCCCTTCAGCCATTACAAAAGCGATGTCGACCTCCCCGGGTAAGAGTCCAACTCCCAAATCATTTAGAACTGGCGGGGTAGGCAAGGGTGTTGCTGAATCGAAATTGATGCCCTTGATGATATAAGAATTCTTGCCTCCAGCAAGACGAACTCGACCACGCAGGTAGTCGTAGATTCCAGCCGAAGCGTCAAGCTGTATAATTTGAGATAACCATTGCGTCTGGGGATAGAACGTAATGGAAAGGGAGCGGAGGTTAACATGGCGATTCTTTAATTCGAATTTAGTAACTGTCTTGAGGTTGAATTTGAGCGTAGTCGGTTGGGTCAGTTCTGGATGAGTGGCTATGACTAACAATACCCTTTCTTGCAACCATACATCTACGGATTTGCCTTGATATCTAAGGTCATGCGTTCGGATATTCTGGTTAGGAATAGGTTTATCGAACGTATATCTGCTCTGTATAGGATCTAATCGGACCTTACGGAGATAAATCTCTTCCTCAATGATCGCTTTCACTCTTGCGTCGCCTTGACGAAGGACAGAAATAAGTCCGATTCGCTTCCGTTTAGCTTTTCGAATAGCAATTGCATCAAAGCCCGTATTGCTGCAAACCAACGCGATATTTGCTTGAATGTCAGCCCTCTTAGAGTCAATAGCGTCAATAGCTTCAACTCCAACCTTACGATTTCCTGCATAATCTTTGACTTCAATCGCCATCAATTTGTGAATCCCATCGACCGTGGAACGAACTATGATGTCAATATTCCTCGCACCATCTGGCCCAGGTACCCAGCTATCAATCTCGATGTCTGCCTTGGGATCAAAAGAATGAATAACGTTAGCTACCAGATCACGATAAATAGTATTCTGCAATGGATTAAGAAATTCAAAGATTTCATTAAGTTTCTGTTCGTGTCTTTTTTGTGCGTTTATGATCTCTTGACTATGGTCATTCAGCCCTGCTTTTTTCAATGGCACAGGGAGTATGCCTGCTACGTATGAGAGAAAGATACTAGTTAAAGCGATAAATAGGAAATACTTTGGCTGTGCACGATGCTTATGGCAAAACCACTTACCACCAGTTGGTTTCTTGCAAAATTGGATCTTTTTTGTAAGTCCCCAGCAAGTTCTCATCGCGAAATCACCGTTTGACGCCTGACATTTTTATTAACCATCCAGCGTATTTTTACTCCGTATTGTAATGTTATGTGTCCGATTAGATAAAAACCTATATGGATCAAAAGATTACCTAATAGTAACTAATCTTTAGTTGTGATATCTTGCCAATATTTCAATTTCAATAAACCTACAGATATCGTAAGTTTGAGTTCAAAGATTATTGATGGAGTTTTTTATATTGTTAATCCGGAAGATTTAATTCCGGAAGTTTGTTTATTGTTTTGCGGTGCAGCTTGGTGTTTGTGTGCTGGTAGATCTGCATGGTGGTCTCGGTCCGGGAGTGGCCCATAATTTCCGAAGCTGATTTTAGATCGCCTTCTTCTCCTAGGACAGTTGTGGCAAAGCTGTGTCTGAAATCGTAGATCCTGAGCCGTCGTTTTATGCCGGCTCTTTTTTTGCGGCATTGAATGCTTTTTTACCCGCTTAACCGGTTTGTCCTGGTATGTGATGATTTCAGGGCTTTTCTTTGTCCTTATCCTGATTTGTCAATTTTATCAAGGATTTTGTTACGGCTGGTTAAACTCTTTGAACAATCAAAGCACTTACCTGTAGAGAAGAGATTTGTAATTTCTTAAGGATTGGTAAAAATAAGTTCTATAGATTAGTCCAGGATGGTCTTCCTGTTGAGAAAAGGGGAGGGTCGTGGATCGAACATAAAGAAGAAATCGAAAAATGGTTCCGAGTCGTAAAAATGTCCGATAGCTATATTAATAAATGAGTTATATAAAAAATTATAATTTATTTATTGAATATTCAATTGGATGTGTTATTAGAAAGGGTAATGTTATTACATGATCTGAGTAATCGCTGTACAAACCTTACCTATCTTCCCTTTTCCTAAAAACTGAAATTCTCACAGCGAATCAATCTCTAATGTTCGGTTGAGACGAAGTCAAGGAATATGAAGTCAGAAAGGTATATTGCCTCTGCAAGGTCTGTCGCTCTTTTGCTGGTTGTGTGCACAATAGCTGCTATGCATATTAGCGTGCAAAACTTTAATTTAAGTGTTCGGTTGAATCGTGCAAGAAATGCAATTGCAGAATGGTTTGCACATGACATGATACTGGAAAACGCCAGAGACTTTATTTCTTTTGAAGAAGGTGACAAATCTTTCTTCCCAAAACAGAAACATTACGAGAGACTTGGCCACGTCAAGATAGACATAGATGATGCCTCTGTGATAGTTGCCATATCACCGAATATCCCAGGCATAGACAATGCTGAGCCTGGACTCTACCCCTATATTTACAATTCCTGGCCGTGGTCTCGCCGGATACCTTTACCAGCTACTAAAAGCAATACTCAACTTGGCACTGTTATGGCCGTTCTAAAAAACGAGTTGGACAAAGGGGGGAAGACAGATTCAACTAAGGTAGACGGAGCAAGTCGCAGTATGGTGCTGACGACAGAAAAATGGAAAAGCGCTAGACAGCTTAAAGAAATCGCGGCTTCGCTTGGAATACCAGATGTACCCAAGAAGCCATCTGGAAAAGCAGAAGGATACACAACATTCGAGGAGAACGACCAGTCTTTGTTGCTGTTTTGGAGCATTCAGAAAGCTTTCTATGAGTATAGAGTCCACGTGCCTGTAATAAATCAGGATCTCGGTATCGTGCCAGCACTCTGGGCCCTAGCCTTCCTCTCTTATGCGCTCGCTACTACTATACAGAATAAACTCCAGACTGTACTTCAATTCAGCAAATCACTTGACCATGGGCCATGGTTAATCATAGACGCTAAGTCAGGACCTGTGCTTTACCTCTGCTATATTTGGATTGTATTAATATCTACAGCCCCCCTCCTTTGTGTGATCGCCCTTTTTACAGCGTTAGTTGCGCCTATTCGACTCGATGGATTCACTGCATCAGGAACGTACTATTTTCTCTCTTTCTCAGCGCTGTTGTTCATCAGTTTTCTGTGTACACACCTATCACAGGAGATCTACAAAGACCTTAGGTCCCTTCGTCGGAAGTTTCATGTTGAGGCGATATGTGATCAAAGATCATGCCAAAATGTTGAAAACAACTGTAAGCCAGATAATAAAGGAGTTGACTGAGCCGCCAGGATCTTCTGGAGTAATACTTGCAATGAAGCTTAATGTCGAAAACGACATAATGGTGAATAAACTAAATTAAACTGCGGGAGGAGGGTGAGAGAATGTTGTTTCACAGATACACACCTAAAGACATGAGCTTCGCATCGCTTGGCGAATCCGAGCAGCGAGACAAGTTCCAGATCCATCCATTACGATTCGGATTGGCTTTGCTTTTCTTAGTGATCCTGATTGTCGCAGCGTTTGTTGGTAAGTGGCTCGAATTTGAGCAAGCGGCGATCACTTTCTTGCATCTATCCGAAGTCGCAGCTGGTGGCCTTGTGGGGCTTTTCTTTGGTGAGCGCCTAACGCTGACAGATCGAGGGCGTACCTGAGTGTTTTAGGCCTGTTAGTACATTTTTTGCGAGAAATTCCACACCTGTTTGACCCCAACAAAAGGATTTTTATAATGAATAACATTTTAGATAGCACCTTTCCCAACCCCAGAAACCCCCGTCCTTTCTGCCAGGCCTGCGTCAAACGTCTGTTGGATAATGCACATCGTGACATAAGGCGGACAATTCGAAGAAAAATCAATGTTAAGATAATAAAAAGTGGTCAGGCGAACGCCCTGACGCATAAACGTTTCTGTTGCGGTTATCGAATTTTGGTCAATAGCGGTCTGTTGTTGTTTATGAACGATGCCGTGGACATATTTCTATTCAGAACAGAGACCATCTCGAATACTGGAGAGGTAATCGTCCCGGTGGATGTGAGTCACGAGAAAGCCGTGGAGATCCTAAGGGGTATGGTTAAGAATTATGTGGAGAATAAGTATTGGCAATCGGCCGTCGAGATTCTAGAGATCATAGCAGCTCGCCCCATCAGATCCACGGGGGATGGACCCTCTTTGAGCAAGAGTACACTTCAATACATGAAATTAATGGTCGAATTTACAATGGCCCATGAACTGGCACATATCGTTTTGGGACACCTGGATCGCTCTGCACGAAGATCCCGTCAGAATCTGTGGGAGGATGAGCATCACGCTGATGAAGTGGGTATGGTATTCGTCAAATCTTCGATTATTGCCGAGACTCACTCAGATAACGAGGAGATGAAGCGAAACATGCTTCAACTGCAGTATTCATACCTCCAAATTTCCCTCGCAATACTCTTCGAGTTGATAGCACTGGTCGTCCGGATGGCCGAGAAGCTAGGAATGGCCTGGGGTAAGAGTCATCCGCCAAGTGATGTGCGTTACTATCACCTGCGAAATATCCAAATCAAGGGCGGAATGCCTGAGTGGGCCTTCACTCACCCGGTTGCGGGAATGGAAGCGCCCGATAAGGCCCATGAGAACTTTCGTGCTATTACGATGGACGTCTTAGCCTAAAGAATATTCGACTATTGGAAAGCACTAAATGTAAGTTATGTAAAAGTCATCGATATAATAATATTCAGTGTTAAATAGATATTCCCCTCCTTTAGGAAACAATCTAAAAAATAAGACTGAAAAAATGTATTGAAAAACCTTGTCAAGTTTTTTCTGTGTCCTAAATCGTCCTTTTTTGTCCTACCTATAAAAGTTGTCCTATTTTGTCCCCAGTAAAAATTCACTCCAAAACCCGTGTTATAAGAATTATGCAGATAATTGTCATTTTA
>CAYVFQ010000052.1:0-5491 GCA_964451045.1 uncultured archaeon | reverse complement strand
GTCTCCGACCAGCAGAATATGTATACTGCTTCTTACTTTCGTGTTGTCCTTAAGCAAGTGAGGTTCTCCTGAGAACATCTGTAGGACTATGGCTTCCTTTACCTCTTTGAGTCCATATATTGTCGGGGCGATGGAGTCGGTAAGTTTCTGGTAAACAAGCGGGTCTTTTGAAAGCTCTATTATTTTTTTCTCGTCTTCCGGCGTTACGCTCAGTTCTTCCCATCCAATCTCTATCGGTTCGATGTAGTTGGCGTCCATATATATTTCAAGCTGTCTGCTGGCCGCACCTTTTGAGCGCCTTGGCATGGGCTTGAGTATGCCTATAATCTTTATCCTGTTGCCAGGGTCGGTATGGTTTTGCATCAGCGGCGTTGTCAGGTCTTCCTTCAGGAACACGTTTACCTCAGATGGCTGTTCGCCTGTCGTTATCTCAAACGGCTCTTCTACGGTTATCCATCGAGCATCGTACATGCGCTGCTCGATAAGCTTGAACCCTCGCTTGTTTCCGCATTCGCAAACGTCGGGAGCTGTCACTGACCGGTCGCTTTGCATGACGGTTATCCTCGCATCGCAGTCTGGGCATACGAACACTCCTTCCGAAATCTCCGGCCTTATGTCGCTGGCCCGTTTCACAACCCCGTCGACAACTATCATCTTTCCTATGTGCTCTGCGCGCAGCTTTCTTATCCTTATCTCTCTGCTTTCCGGGAGGTTGAAGAACCTTACTCTCAGCTTGGCTTCAGCTAGTCCGGTATCTATCTGCGTTACAGCATCCTCTGCGGCACTTATCGACTCTTCGGGATTCTCAAAAACATAGTCCGCAACCTCTACGTCGAACTTGTCGAGCAGAACAAAGTCTATTGCTATCGATTTTTTATTCTCGGTTATAGCTGTGACTAAATCATCCAGGTAAAATTCGTTCAAAAATTCTGAAAACTTTTCTACAAGTTCTTCGTGTTCCATAATATCCAAAAAATTCTTTGACTTGGAAACTATTATTATTAATCAAATTCTATGTGGTTTCCGAATGAAATTAGAACTCTTAGCATTTGTTGTTTTCGAGACCTCGCTTCCGCAAAAAAATAAGAAAAATAAAATTAAGAAATTTTTAAAATTATTTCTCGGGCACTATAGCACTTATGCTTTTGAGCTTTTTCGACACCTTCGTAACTGCTGTCTCAACATCCTTTACAGTTCTCCCGCCGGTAATCACGATTTTTCCAGATCCGAAAAGTAGGAAAGCGACCTTTGGTTTTTTCATTCTGTAAACTAGCCCAGGAAATTGTTCAGGCTCGTATTCGGAGTTTTCCAGATTGAATGCTATGGTGTCCAGCTTAAGCCTTCCGTGGAGTTTCGCTGATGCTACTATGTTCTCCACCTGCTTCTTATAGACTTTAGGTACTTTTACTCCTGCTTTCTCAACAACGTCCACAACCTTTTTGAAGACCTTGTTGACGTCCGTAGTGCTTCTGGCTCCGGTGCAGACTATCTTTCCAGAACCAAATATCAATGCGGCTGCCTTTGGTTTTTTCATTCTGTAAACTAGCCCAGGAAATTGTTCAGGCTCGTATTCCATCCCTTCAAGCTTAGATACAATCTTCTCCAACGGAATCTTAACTCCGAAATCCGCGGAAGCAACGATGTTTTCCACTCTTATATTGAAATTCTTAGCAGACTTTGTAGCCATTCCAGAAATCACCTACAGATAAATTTATCCCAAAAGTATTTATATCAGAATTTTATACTTTTCGTAAATGTTTTAAAGATTATAAAAGAAATTCGTTGAGAAAGGTGTTCAGCTTCCATATGGGAACCACGAAAACGCCCCCATCTTCTCTGAGGTCCTCCTCGAACAGCGTGACAAGTATCGGATAGAACTTTGGATTTTCGGGTATTTTAAGTTGCGATTTTGCTATCGGATTGTTTTTAACAAACTCCTCAAACTGGTCCGTGCGTTGTTTTTGCTTTTTGGCCGCGCTGCTTAGAGCCGACCTCTTGTATCTTCCTCGGTTCCATTCTTTGCAGTCTGCACATATCACTTTCCTCTTCCTGGATGCTACAATGTCAATCTCGTATTTTCTTTTGGTTTTGAACCGGAAGTTATTTTTGACGTTGAAGTCATTCTCTGCGAATATGCTGCCTGCTGTTTTCTCAAATTCCTTCCAGTCTATCTTCGAAAGCACGTCCTCAATAAGCGCACCCTTAAGAATTTCTTGACGTATACTACTTAGATTCATCATAACAATATAAACTATCGCATGGAAATTAATTAAGTCAAAAAAAGAAATTAATAGAAGTGAGTAAATGAAGATAAGCGGGTACACTTATGCCGTGATGCATGTATTGGTTCATGTCATCATAGCAGGTCTTCTCTACTTTGCTGTTCAGCCGGATTTGGCAACTGATTATGTGAAGCTTGCAATCATAATAGTAGGGACAGCTGTTGCAGACTTGGATCATATTCCGCTATGGATTGAGCGAGGGATAAAGGGATACCTTGAACTCAGAAGCATAGAGGAATTTGGCATACCCAGAAAATACCCGCTTCACAATCTGATGATACTTCTTGGCACGATTGGCGGTTCAATACTAATTGTTGTAAAGCCGTATTTCCTTATAGGCCTGTTCTTTTCCGCAGTTTCGCTCCATCTTTTATGGGATCTGGTTGAAGACTTGGCAATTTTCAAAATGGGCTATAGACACTGGTTGTGATTCTCGTTGGCTAGAAAAAAGAAGATAAAGTTGGTTACCGGCGTGGATGAAGCAGGCCGAGGTTCGTTGATAGGACCCATGGTCGTGTGCGGCATAACCGTTGAGGAAAAGATTGTGAAAGAACTTGAAAAAATAGGCGTGCGTGACTCGAAAATGCTGTCGCCTAAAAAGCGCGAAGAGCTGTATAAAAAAATAAAAGATATAGTACAAGAGCGCAGTACAGTCTCAAGCATAATGCCCATATCCATTCCTTCCTGCAAGATAGATGCTCAGAAGAAGGAGAACACCAACTTGAACATAGTCGAAGCACGGGCTATGGCCCAGATAATAGACATGGTGGGCGGCGATAGGGTTTACCTTGATGCGCTTACAACGAGGCCTGAGAGGTTCAAGCGGGTTGTCAAATACTATATGAACAATAAGAAGGCGAAGATAATAGCGGAGAACAAAGCCGATCAAAAATACACTATTGTCGGTGCAGCGTCGATAATAGCCAAGGTGGAGCGTGACAGGGCGATAGAAGAGATAAAAAAGAAGGAGAACTTCGACTTCGGCGTCGGCTACCCTCACGACGAAAGGACAATCGAGTTTGTGGACATGCTGATAAGGACGCGCAAAAAGCTGCCGGCGTATGTACGCAAGAGCTGGGTGACCACTCAGATGCTGCAGGAGAAGAATTGGCAGAGGAGAATAAAAGATTTTATTCTTAGAAAATAGAGAAATGTAAAGATGATTGGATGAAGTTGAGCGAGGTCAAGCTTGACCAGAAAATTGTAGGTGTTTATTCTATTCTGGGTATAATTTGTGGTTTCGTTTCAAATTATTTCACTGCAACGAGCCTTTCTTATTCGCTGATGATACCTTTGGGTATTTACGCCATTTCAACTGTGCCGCTGCTAAGGTTGACAAAGGAACAAAAAACACAGACTGTGGTATCGGGCAGCATCCTGACATTCCTTTTAGTGTGGGTAATGGTCTGGGTGTTCCTATATAATATATAACTTTTGCATGGCTAATGAGAATAGTGTGATGTGAATGATAGACAACAGGAAATATACTGAAGACTTGGAAAAGAGTATTGGAAAGGAAGTCACTGTCGCAGGCTGGGTGCACGATACACGTGTACTCGGAGGGATAAGTTTCATAGTTCTCCGCGACATGACAGGTAAGTGCCAGATCGCTGCAGCGAAAGGGAGAGTATCTGACAATATCATGGAAGCGATTGACGGTCTCAGGCAGGAGGACGTTATTGTCGTGAAAGGGAAGGTTGTGGAAAGCAAGAACGCAAAAGCCGGATTTGAAATAGTGCCAAGCAGCATTGAAATTTTGAACAAGGCCGAGACTCCTTTGCCGCTCGATCCGAGAACAGTGACAAAGGCTAATCTGGACACGCAGATAGACTGGCGTGTACTCCATATGAGAACGGATGAAGCGCGGGCGATTTTCAAAATACAGTCGCAGGTGATACGTTCGTTCAGGGAATACCTGACGAGTAAAGGATATTTGGAGATGCAGACTCCTGTTATTATAGCATCGGCTTCGGAGGGCGGCACGGACCTTTTTGCATTGCCCTATTTTGAGAAGCAGGCATACCTTGCGCAGTCGCCTCAGCTGTACAAACAGATGGGCGCAGTCTCAATGGAGAAGGTATTCACGACTTTGCCCGTTTTCAGGGCTGAAAAGCACAACACTACTGCTCACCTCAATGAGATAAGGCAGATGGACATCGAGCAGGCATTTTCAACGGACAAGGAAGTTATAGAGGTTTTGGAAAACGTTCTGGTTTATATATTGAAGGAAGTGAAGAAAAATTGCAAGGCCGAATTGGAAATCCTAGGTCGTGGCAATCTGGAAGTTCCCAAACTCCCGCTGAAACGGGTTACGTACACAGAAGTTGTAGAAATGCTTCAGAAGGCCGGCGAGGACATAAAGTGGGGGGAAGATTTCACAAAGCCGCAGGAGAAACTGATGTCAGAGTTGGTGGGCGCGAAGGCTTTTGTGCTGAAGGACTGGCCGACCGAGATAAAGCCTTTCTATGCAATGCCCGACAAAAAGAATCCGAAAGTGTGTCATGCGTTTGACCTTATTTACAACGGCATGGAAATTTGCTCAGGTACTCAGAGGGTTCACATACCCGAACTGCTCATAAAGCAGCTTAAGTCAAAAGGCCTGAATCCGGATGACTTCAAGTTCTACATAGATTTCTTCCGCTATGGGGCGCCCCCGCACGCTGGATGGTCGATAGGACTAGAGAGGCTGACCATGCAGATAACAGGAGTGAAAAATATTAGGGAAGCTGCGATGTTCCCGCGAGACAGGACAAGGATAACGCCTTAGCCTTTAATAATCATCTTGCACGCATAAATGTGGCTGCATTCAAGGCCCTTGGTAGAGTTGTACCTGCAGTCGCATGACCATTCTTTACTAATCTTGTCAAAGATAATAGAATGTGTGTCTGTTTCTCCCTTAACGATAAAATAGGTTCTTCTGTCGCTGTCCATGTCCTTTCTGACCTTTCCTTCTTCCACCAGCCGCTGGGCCTTCTCGCGCACGCTTTTTGACACTTCAGACATCATAATACTTTGTTTTATGAGCCATTTTTAAGTTTTATTGTTTATCATTTTCTTGTGAAGATTATGAATACCAGAGACAAGCAGTTGCTAATACTGTCAGCGATTGTACTCTTATCAGCTTTCGGATTGTTGGTGTCTGTTGCAAGCGCTGATGAGCAGATGTGTGATAACTGCTGCGATGCGAAATTCACCGACCTATACAGATG
>CAYVFQ010000051.1:0-5614 GCA_964451045.1 uncultured archaeon | reverse complement strand
TTGCGACGGTACTTCTGATGAAGACGAGATCAATGAAGCGATAACCAACCTGCCTTCGGGAGGCGGTATTGTGCATCTCAAAAAAGGAACTTACACCATAGACGGGGTTATTCAGATATTTAAAAGCAATGTGGTGTTAGAGGGCGAAGGTCCAGCGACAATAATCAAAGCCGCCAACGGAAGCAATCTTAACACGCTTGTGCAATTGGGTAATGGAGGCACGACCGCTTATTCCAATATCATCGTTAAGAACCTTTTAATCGATGGCAACGCCTCAGGTCAGACAACAGAGAACTCAAGCCCACTCGTGCTTTATGGAGCAAGTGGATACGAAATCAAAAGAATCATCGTCGAGAACTGCTATTTTACCAACGCAAGATTGGATTGCCTAAAAATGATATACGCCGAGGAGTGTGTAATTAAAGACAATCTTTTCTACAACAACACTGGCACAGCAATAGGACTATTTTCAAGTTCGCAATACAACTCCATTCACGGCAATATTTCTTACAACAATAGCTACTTCATCTATGACAGTGGTTGCAATTACAACTCCATCACCAGCAATGTCTCCAGAGGCGACGGTTACGGATTCTATGTAACTAATGGATGGAGGGAGTCAATTAGCGGAAACACAATTTATTCGCCGAGCAACTACGGAGCATATCTTATTGGCAGTCAAAGAATAGCTATGACGGGCAATCATTTTTACGGCGGTAGTTGGGGCATTATTATGGGTAACAGTTCCAATGCTACGAAATACAATTCAATAACGGGCAATAGTTTTGCTTGGCAGACAAACCCATCAATTGCTCTTTACAAAGGTAGCGGAGGAACGGGCTGGAATACCATTAGCGGAAACACTATTTATGGAACAGGCACCCATGCTATTTACATTTACGGCTCTTCTTATAACACAATCAACGGCAATGCAATTGACGGGGCAAGCCGAACTACAAATGACACCTCGTCCAGCATTCTAATTCACGACGATGGAACGACTTTCTCAACTTACAATGTAATAACAGGGAATAATTGCCAGGCAAGCCAATCAAATAAAGCCAAGTATCACATTAGAGAGAACTCGGCTAGTGACGATTACAATTTAATCATCGGGAATATTTGCAAAGACGCAGTAACAGCCCAGATATCATTGCAAGGGGCAAACTCCGTCAGAGGCACGAATATTCCAGCAACAGGATAAAATATGTTGAAACTACAAGATATCATCAAAAAAAACCAAGACAGTCTTCTTCCAGAAGAAAAAACTGAATTGCGTAGGAATGTCCGCAACTTAACCAAAGAACAACAGAAAAAATTTGGTAAGATTTTAGCCGAATCAGACCCGAACATAGGAGAAGAAATAATTCCGACAGACAAACTTAATATCCCAGAAGAACAATGAAGTTATGTTTAATAGTTATACATTCAATCAAGCGGGCTTCAACGGAACAGTCTTTTTTCAACTGACAATTAGCGATGATGGAGCTGGAAGCGATGTCATCGGTATTCTTTCTAAAATATTACAAAGCGATTCAGGAACAGGCACAGAAACAATTCCGATAAAAGTAAAAGTGGGATTGCAAGATTCAGCCGCAGGACAAGATACACCAGGCATTTTAGGTAAACTAATAATCCAACAGGCGGGCAATGGTGTAGATGAAATCTTTATTCTGCAAGTAAAGTCAATCTTAGATAACGCACAGGGAGACGAAGTTATTGGTTTGATAACGAACTTATTGGTCGCTGATTCAGGGACGACTAATGAATTATTAAATATTCTTGCCCAGATAGCACTAAGCGATGCAGGGTCTGGCGTTGAGGCAATTAATGTTTTAGTTCAACTGGCTTTGACAGATACGGGAGTAGGAGCTGAAGCATTAAATATATTAAGCTCTTTGATTTTACAAGACAGCGGGATAGGAGTAGAAACATTCCAAATTGTCAACTCATTTTTATTAGCCGAAAGCGGAACGGGGTCAGATGAGATTTTTCTCAAATTGTTTAAGAGCGTCTCCGAAAACGGGGTGGGATCGGAAATACTAAATATTTTAGCAAAGATAGCAGCAACGGATTCAGGAAATGCTGTTGAAGTAATTGCTATCTTAGGAAAAATCGCCTTATCAGATTCAGGAGCGGGAAGCGAAGTGGTAAACATTCTGGCTCAATTAATTTTAGCAGAGAGCGGAAGTGGAATAGAACAGATAACAAAAACAGATATGGGGGCAGAGAAACAGGTTAGTGATAGCGGGGTCGGGGCTGAGGCGATAAGTTTATTACTCAAACTTGCCCTAAGCGAAAGCGGGATGGGAACAGAAGCGACCAGTGTTTTGATTCAATTGGCAGTAAGCGACAGTGGGACTGGAGGCGAAATTGTTAATGTTCTCTATAAATTATTATTAACTGATTCGGGAGTAAGCACAGAAGCATTAGAGATTTTACGGAAAATAGCAATTAGCGAAAGCGGGACGGCAGTTGAAGCACTAAGTATTTTAATTCAATTGGCTATTAGCGACACAGGAGTAGGATCCGAGGAGATAAACATAGCGGGAATAGTAAAGATTATTCAGGACGCAGGCATTGGGAGCGAAGCTCTTAATATTCTTACTGCTTTGGCAATTTCAGACACAGGAGTTGGTTCAGAGATTATAAAAATATTAAGCAAGTTGATGGTTTCAGATATCGGTCAAGGCACAGATGCTATAGCAGTTTTACTTCAATTAGCGCTAACGGATTCAGGAGCGGGAGCGGAGGCGACAGCACTATTGGTGAGTTTATCAATTCAAGATAGCGGGACGGCGGTGGAAGTTTTACAGGTCTTAGCAAAGATAGTGATAAATGATGCAGGCGTGGGGACTGATACCATAGCCCTTCTTTTATCAAAACTAATTACTGATGCAGGAGCAGGAACAGAAGTAATAAGTTGGATTAGGCAGTTGAGTATGGTTGATAGCGGGTTAGCATCGGATATTATCGCTAAGGTTTTAGCCAAAGTTCCTATCCAAGATTTTGGAATAGGATTAGAGAGATTAAAAGTGCCATCAGTTTATGCGGGAAAATATTTGGGGCAAGGCGATATTTACTCAACTAAGCTAACAAAACAGAATAATGCCTATACAGATAGATTCTCGAAACAAGGCGATGGTTACAATGAAAAACATTCCAAGCAGGGCGATTCGTATAGCGATAAATATTCCCACGAAAACAATCAATATCAAAATAAATATTTTTAATCTGAAAAATGAAACTAAGCGAATTCTTAACAGAATTAAATAACCGAATAGCAGCCGCCAAGGTGAGCGGATTTTGGAGTGACACGATGAAAAAGCAATGGATTAATACTGCGGGAGAAAGAGTCTGTAATTATCGACGCTGGAAGGCTTTGGAGTATGCCCTAAAAACCGTGACCAAAGCAAATCAAGAATATTATGATTACCCTTCGGAATTTCAAGAAGACAGTATTTATTACATGGAAGTGGATGGCAAAGAGCACATCGGAGTTAGTTGGGACGATTACCAGAATTACAAGGCTAACGGAAGCACCGATAGAGTTTTTGCTTCCCACAATAGCTTTTATTTTATTAATCCGACACCGATCAAGGCAGATTTGGAATTAGCCATTTGGGGTATTAGGAAATGGGTGAAGTTAGTAAACAATGACGATGAACCAATCACTCCTAGCGAACTTGATGAGCCAATAATTAAATTGGCTCTGGCGACCTGCCTACAAAAAGAGAGAAGATATTCAGAAGCAGCTGCTGAGATAGCAGAAGTAGAAACGCCAGATGATCCAAGAGTGCCAGGTTCAGGTGGAATATTAGCCAGGTTAGCAGCCAGAGAAGAGGATGAAGGTCCAAAAGGATACATTGGCAGAGCAAAATCAAGCCGCTGGATGTAAAACAATATGGCAGAATTATCATCCTACACAATTGAAAACTTTGCTGGTGGCAGGGCAGACGAAGGAAAAAGAGGCGTGCCAGGAGCGTTCAAGGGCGGGTTCAACCTTAATATTCACCAGAAAAACAGGAACACTCTTTCTTGCAACCAGAAATTAAAGAAAATCAGCGGAACGACGGTGACCGATTTAATCATCAAGATTGTGCCAATCACCGCCACTAAAGCCTACGGCTTCGGTGATGCGGGCAATGTTTACAAAATCGAGAACGACACGGTCACCAAAATTTACACTGATTCCAATGGGGCGATTTTAGATGCGGGCTATTTCTACAACTACCTTTACTGGACAACAACTGCCAAGCTGGGCAGGTGCATCGAAACATCAGCGGACTGGAACACCGATGCTAACCCAAACTGGAAGACGCTTGAAAATGCCGATTACCATCAGATTTATATCGTGCCAAACAGCGATGTGCTGTGCGTTGCCAATGACCGCTACATCGCCAGATTAAGCTCAACAGAAGTGTGGAACGCCGAGGCGGTAGACCTTTACTACGGCTGGATAGCAAAATGCCTGACCTTACAGAGACCGAACCTTTTAATCGGAGCAAAAGATAGCGAGAAAGCCGAGATGTTCACTTGGGATTTGACATCAGAATCTTACGATCCAGTGGAAGGATGGGAGGAAAAAGACATTGACGCCTTTCTAAGAGGCATCGGGGCAACTTATATTTTTACACCAGACCTACTTTACTGGTTCAAAGAGGGATTGGTTGACCAGGCAAAAGAACTGCCGACCCAAGTCAGGCACGGAGCAATAGACCTCTGGAAGGGCAAGATGATGTTTGGATGCATCAACGGGGTTTATTCTTATCACAAGAGAAACAAGAACTACCCGATGGCTTTGAATTTAGAATACACTCCATCACCAATTAGCATCGCTAATTTTGATTCTAAGAGCATAGAAATTGGTGCGATTTTAGGAAATGGCAACAATTTCTATGTGGCTTGGAAAGACGGCTCAACCTATGGACTAGATAACATTGACTGGAGTAACAAAGCCCAAGCGGTCTACGAGGGATTAGAATTTGACGCTAACAGACCATTTGAAGACAAGTGGTTTAGATTCATTAAGATAGTGACAAAGCCCTTACCGACAGATTGCTCGGTAAAGGTTAAATACAAAATGAGTGGAGCGTCGAGCTGGACAGAAACAAAGATGGCAGAAAACGATGCCGAATCATTTGCCGACGCAGGCGAAACCAAAGCCATATTCCAGATAGAAGGGCAAGGAGAGGTTTACGAAGTGAGAGTGGAATTATACCCGAATGGTAATGACACGCCAGAAGTCGTATCAATTAACACTTATTTTGAACCAAGCAATATTTATTAATATGCCAAAAGCCAAGACCAAAATTCCAAAAGAGAAGCCAATGAAGATTTACTACAATCCAGAAGTTGAAGACATGCCGTTCCCAGAACCGACGAGCTACCAATTATTAGTCGAAAGACCAGAAGAGCTGGCAGATATTAATCAGACTGAAGGCACAAAATTGAGCGGAGTGGAAGAAGGAGCGATGAACCTTTCAAATCACACATCAGACGAACTGCCCGAAGGCATGATCAATCAAAACTTGTTAGACGATTCAGTGACCACCGAAAAGATTTTTGCTGGGGCAGTAACCGAGTTAAAGTTAGCAGCCGAAGCGGTCACAGC
>CAYVFQ010000050.1:0-5854 GCA_964451045.1 uncultured archaeon | reverse complement strand
TTCAGAAACCCAAAAAGTTTTGTCGAAGAAATATCCTTCCTGAAAGAAAAGTACAGCATCAGGAAGCTGAAGTTTTTCGACGAGAATTTCACAATAAAGGCAAGCCACGCAAGAAAAATATGCATGAACATCATAAAGGAAGGTATAGACATAGAGTGGAGTATGCAGACGAGGAGCGATTTGGTTGACAAGGAAACTTTCGAGCTTGCAAAAAGGGCCGGGTGTAAAACGGTAAATTTTGGCATAGAAACATTGTCCGAAAAAGTTCAGAAAAGCATCGGAAAAAACCTTTCCATGAGTGGTATAAAAAGAGCTGTTGAAATATCAAAATCAGCTGGCATAGATGTCGACATAAACCTGATGTTTGGGTTACCTGACGAGAGCAGGGAAGATATAAGAAAAACAGTAGAACTGTTGAAAGAGCTAGATCCGGACCATGCGGCTGTATCCATCTCTATGCCTTTCCCCGGGACAGAACTTTTCAATTTTGCAGTAAGCAACGGCATGGACAAGGATATATGGAACAAATACGCGAACGGCGAGGTGGCACTTCCTCCATTCTGGCTGAACAAAGAAGTGCAAAACGTCTACTATGCGTATTTTCTTGACAAAATATTCCTAAACTTCCCCTCGATGTCTATGGTAAACTGGATAATTGTCAACAATGTTAAATTGCTGTTTCCCAAAGTAGCTGTCAAGTCCGGAAAATATCTAAAGCCTATATCTCCCATAATCAGATCGTCTTCTGAAAAACTCCTAAAACTGTTAAGCAAGTAGAATTCATCCAGCAACAGCCATCATGTCTATCAGTATTCTTTTGATTTCCGGCGCGCATACGGTCCCCCATATAAGCAGGAGTATTGCCGCGACAACTACAAAGTACGACTGTCCCTTGTTTCCTCTCATCTCAAAGAGATGGGTTTGTGTTGTCTTAAGTTTTTATTTACTTAATATCTACTTTATCTTCTTAAGGAGCATCATCACACCTTCAAACCCGTGAGCGAGTGCTTCGCCCGAAGATGTAAGCTTGACTATCTTGATTCGCCCCTTCTTTTCGAAATCAACGAGTCCGAACTTCTTGAACTGGTCCAACAGTTTCACAGTATGAGAATAAGTGCAATCTATTTCCTTCGACAAAATCGTCGCATATTTTGGGCCGGCCTTCAGGCTGACCAGCAGTTTGACCGGTTTAGAGTGAAGGAATAGTCTGAACCCAGGGAATTGTTTTTTCACTACCATGTTTACCTAATAAGATATCGGTTTTGGTTATATTTATTTATGAACATATCAATTAGGATACATATTTCAAATAACATCTTTTATTGTATCGATATTCTCTATGAAAAAAAGGTTTCAGAAATTTATTTTAGCAGGTAACTATTAAATTTAGACCATTGAAAGGTGATTAATTATATATGCTGCCGATAAGAGCCCCTGTTGTTGCTGGGAAGTTTTATGACATCGACCCTAAAAGGTTGAAGAAACAGCTGAGCGTTTGCTTTAGCAAGGTTGAGGACACCGCTAAAAAGATCAAGGCACAACATCGGGAGCTAAGAGTGGCCGTTGTGCCGCACGCAGGGTACGAATATTCCGGAAGCGTAGCAGCAAGAGTCTATTCTATGATCAGTGAAGACTCGCCGAAGAACTATATAATACTTGGAACGAATCACAGCGGTTACGGGTCTAGGTTCGCAACGATGAAACGCGGCTTGTGGAAAACTCCTCTAGGCGGTATCGTTGTCAACACCTCTATGGTCAACAAGCTTCTTGAGGAATGCAAACTGCTGGAAAACGACTTCATGCCGCACCAGAACGAGCACTCTATCGAAGTCCAGCTACCTTTCCTGCAATACAAGCTTGGGAACGATTTCGAGTTTGTGCCGATAAGCGTAACTAACGAGGAGGCGGACGAAACCCTGCTCGAAAGCTGTAGGATGCTGGGCAAGTCTATAGCAAAGGTTGTAAAAAAGGATAAGGACAAATGGATTGTACTGGCGAGCTCCGACTTCTCTCATTATGTTCCCCAAAAGTTCGCAGAGGAGGTCGACAACTACCTGATAAGGGCGATAGTAAGGCTTAACGAGAAAACCTTTTTCAGCCGAATAGCCGAACGTAATGCAAGCGCTTGCGGTTTTGGATCAATAGCGGTCGCCATGGTAATCGCAAAGGAACTCGGTTCAAAAAGAGGCAAGCTTTTGGAGTATGCCACGTCCGCTGACGTGACAGGGGATACCGGCGCTGTTGTAGGATATGCGAGTATTCTGCTGTAAAACTTAACTTAATAGTCTATCGAAATAATTCTAATTATGCCAAAGAAAATCAAGGCGAAAAAGGCTGTGCTGAAGGATGACGCGTTAAAGCATGCTTTGCTTAATGCCGCGCAATATAACGGCAGAGCCAATGAGAAGGCTGTTCTGGGCAAAGTCCTTGCTGAGCGCCCAGAATTGAAAGATGATTTTGAAAATGTAGCAAAAGTTGTGAGAAAGGCTACTGCTGATGTCAATTTGTTGTCCCCAGAAATTCAGACAGAAAAACTTAAGGAAATGGGGCTGAAAGTAGAGAGAAAAAAAGGGAAAGATGAATACGAATTACCTGACCTGAAAAACGTGAAAAATAAAGTTATTATGAGGTTGGCGCCGTACCCTTCCGGCCCTTTGCACATAGGAAACGCTAGAATGGTCATACTAAACGACGAGTACGTGAAGAAGTACAACGGGAAACTCTTTCTTGTATACGACGACACTATAGGAAGCAAGGAGAAGACGCTGCTGACTGATGGATACAAACTTGTAAAGGAAGGCCTTGACTGGCTGGATGTGAAAGTTCACAAAGAGTTTTATAAGTCCGATCGCATGGAGATTTTCTACAAGCATGCTGAGGATATGATAAAGAAAGGACTTGCGTATGTATGCCTCTGCACAGCAGAAGATCTTAGAAATAACCGCAAGTCGGGAGTAGTTTGTAAGCACAGGTCTCAAAAGGAAGACGAGAATCTGAGGCTTTGGAAAGATATGCTGGATGGGAAGATGAGCGAAGGCGAGGCTACAGTAAGGTTAAAGACGGACATGAAACACCCTAATCCGGCTTTCAGGGATAGAGTGCTTTTGAGAATATCAAACAGAAGGCATCCGCGTGTCGGGACAAAGTATCATGTGTGGCCCATGCTAGAATTCTCGTGGGCTATCGATGACCACGAATTAAAAATGACCCACGTGCTCCGTGGAAAGGATCTGGTAATGGAGGATATGATGGAACTTTTCATATGGGAGAAACTTGGATGGGACAAAGTCGAATTTATACATTATGGTATGCTGAAGTTGGAAGAGGCCAAGTTAAGCAAAAGCAAGGCCAGAGCTGCCATTGAAAATGGCGTTCTAACTGGATGGGAAGACCCGAGGACATGGTCGCTACAGTCTTTAAGGAAGCGAGGAATAAGTCCAGAAGCTGTCCGCAAATTCATACTGAGAATGGGGATGAGCCTGTCAGACGTGTCTGTGCCCGCAGAGATACTGTACGCAGAGAACAGGAAAGTTGTGGATTCGGAAGCGAAAAGGTATTTTGCCATTATGGACCCGTTCAAAATTTCAGTTTCTTCTGTTAAGAAAGGATCCATAAAGGAGACTGTGTCTTTGCCTTCGCACCCTGATCTTCCCAAGTACGGAAAGAGGACTATACCGGTCGACAAAGAGAAGATATATATAGAGAAAAAGGACTACGAGAAATTCAAGGATGAGAAAGTTGGATTGATGAATTTGTGCACTGCCGAGCTTAATGAAGATTCCAAGTTCCTGTCAAAAGACGTTTCGATGAAAGTCCCTAAGATTCACTGGGTAAGCGAGCCGAACGTCGAAATAAAAATAGTAATGCCTGACGGCAGTGAGAAAACGGCATTGGCTGAACCGGACATACAGAAAGCCAAGGTGGATGATGTTATACAGCTTGTCAGGAACGGTTTCTGCAGGGTGGACAAATCAGGAAAAGATACAGTTTTATACTTTGCCCATAAATAAGATTAAAAGGAATTTAAAGAAAGGTATTGGTAAATATAATTAGATGTGATCTATATGGTCGAAAAAGACGTCGTTGACAAGACACTGCAATTAGTTGAGGCCGCAAAGAATTCCGGCAAGGTCAGAAAGGGCATTAACGAGACTACAAAGTCTATTGAAAGGGGATCGGCAAAACTGGTAGTGATAGCAGAGGATGTGGATCCGAAAGAAATCGTCATGCATCTACCTGCTTTGTGCGACGAAAAGAAAATACCATGCGTGTTTGTCCCTAACAAGACTGAGCTCGGGAGGGCTGCTGGGCTTGATGTGCCTTCTGCTGCTATTACAGTTGACGAAGTTGGCGAAGGTAAAGAATTGCTAAAAGAGGTTCTAGCTAAACTGGCCAAGTGATAGGTGGTTATTAATGGCCGACGCTTTTCCAGCAGAAGTTTTGCAGGTACTCGGAAGAACTGGTGTTCGCGGTGTAACACAGGTCAGGTGCAAGGTACTGGAAGGCCCGAACAAAGGAAAGGTGCTTGTGAGGAATGTCATAGGTGGTGTGCGAATCAACGATGTTCTCATGCTCCGAGAAACGGAAATGGAATCGTCCGGGAGGATGAGGTCGCGTTGACGTTAAAAAGTGATAAGGATGAAATGCTCTTTTTGTAACAAGCCGATTAAGTCCGGTACAGGAAAGATGTTTGTAAGGAACGACGGCACTATCTTTTACTGGTGTTCTAGGAAGTGTGAAAAGAACTTCTCGTTAGGCAGAAACCCAAAGAAGCTCAAATGGGCAAAAAAACCCAGAATGAAAAAACCGGCTAAATAAATTAATTTATAATGCCTTACATTACTTAGGGGCCAGTAGATCAATGGCAGATCGCCACCTTGGCATGGTGGAGGCTTCGGGTTCAAGTCCCGACTGGTCCACTATTTTTGTCCTGATGAAACCTTTTAAAGCATTTAAGTAGATTATAATAGTTATTAAATTGAGTTAGTTGTCCGACAGAGTCAAAAAAGTGGAAAAATGGCTGAAAAGAAAAAACAAAAACAAAGCGGTTCCGGAGATGTGGGGAAAGGCCGGGAGAGACGAGGGACTCGTGTACTGATCAGAGTTCTTGGCACAGACTTAGATGGAGAAAAAAACGTTATGCAGGCCATATTGAAGATAAAGGGAGTCAGCCATTCTTTTGCAAAAGCTGTGTGCGTTGCCGCGAAAATAGACCCGAAGAAAAAGCTTGGCTCTTTCACAGAAAGCGAAATCTCAGAGCTTGAGGACGCTCTGAAAGACCCTGTTAAAATCGGTGTCCCTAGATGGATACTTAACAGAAGGATGGACATTGAAACCGGAAAAGATATGCATATGACATCTTCCGATGTTCCGGTTTCAAGGAAGTTCGATATTCAGAGGAAAATAGACAAGAAAACTTACAAAGGCGTAAGACACATGCTCGGACTGCCTGTCCGTGGCCAGAGAACTAAAAGTTCCTTTAGAAGGGGAAAAACTGTCGGCGTTGTACGAAAAGCTGTAAGGCAACAGCAAAGCCCAAAGAAAAAATAACTTTTGAAATTGTCAGGCTTATGAAATGAGAAGATCGAAAAAAAAATACAAGCGACCGCAGATATTGTGGAACAAGGCGAGAATAGAAAGGGATAAAGAGCTGAAAAAGAAATTTGGTCTTGTCAAAAAACGCGAGATATGGTCAGCAGAAACTCTTCTAAGAAAATACAGGCGATTGGCAAGGAGACTTGTAGCTATAAAGGACAAAGATGCTGAAAAGGCCCTGATAGAAAAGCTTGCCGGGCTTGGAATATTGGAGAAGAAAGCGAAACTGGATGACGTTCTTGAATTGACAGAAGAGGAC
>CAYVFQ010000049.1:0-5936 GCA_964451045.1 uncultured archaeon | reverse complement strand
CCTACAATACCACAAATGTTACCAGCTACAACTTCGTCCACTTGAATTCTATGAGGGCCTTTGTAAATGTTGACCTGTTGTACCCGCTGTGCCTTGTGCTTGCCAACCAAATAAATATCTTCACCTCTTTTTATTCTGCCAGAAAAGATTCTTGAGGTTGCAATAAATCCCGCATGTTGATCCGGAACGACTTTTGTAACAACTGCAGACAATTTACCGTTTGGATCAACCAGTATCATACTCTTTCCAATATCTGATTCTATATCTCCCTTCCAAATCTTCGGTATTCTATATTTTTGAGCTTCTTTTGGAGAAGGTAAATGCTTAATAATCATATCCAAAACTACTTTGTGTAAAGGCGCCTTCTTCGCAAGCTCGACTTCATTGCCGTTTGAAGTATCATCTATTATGTCTTTAAAAGATATGCCTGTCTTTTTCATATATGACACTGAAGTTCCCCATTTTTTCAGCGCAGAACCAAAAGCTACTGAACCGTCTTCGACATTGACCAAGAATTTGGTTTTGTATTCAGGTTCCGCATATTTTTGAATTAGCATATTAACCTCGCTTATTATTTTCATGAATCTCTCCTGTATCTGCTCTGGTGTCAATTTTAATTCCTTCAAAAGTCTGTCAACTTTGTTTATAAAGAGAACTGGTTTTACACGGTCTTTCATAGCTTGCCTTAGGACTGTCTCTGTTTGTGGCATTACAGCTTCCACTGCGTCAACCAAAAGGATAGCACCATCCACGGCTCTTAAAGCGCGTGTAACATCTCCACCAAAATCAACATGACCAGGAGTATCTATAAGGTTAATCAAATAATCATCCCCATCAAAATTATGAATCATGCTTGCATTTGCAGACCAAATTGTTATACCTCTTTCTTGTTCCTGATCGTCTGTATCAAGGAATCTCCGCTGGCCTGCAATGTCGAAAGATATCATACCCGCGTCAGCTATGAGGCTGTCAGAGAACGTCGTCTTACCGTGGTCTATATGGGCAATGGTACCAATATTCCTAATTTTTTCTGGTTCGTACATCACTTTTTTTATTTTTTCAATCATCGCTTCATCTGACATAAAACCACTCAATGAAAAGTTTATAAATTATCGTGCCCCTTCTGCCTCTCTTTCAATTCTTTCCTTTTCTTTTACAGCATCTGATTTAGAAGAATCATTATTGCTTGCAGCTATTATTTCTTCAGCTAAAGTTTCTGACATTGTGGCTTTTTTGCCAAAACTTTTTCTGTATGCAGCCTGCACTATGTTCCTTAATGATAAGTCCACCCTTCTTTGTGGGCTTGTGACAACTGCTCTTCGAACGATTATTCCTCCAACTTGATATGCTGCAATTTCTTCGCGCAGCGCAGAATTCTCTATTGCATGAACGAGAACCTCGATAGGATTTCTCTTTGTTTTTTGTTCAATAATTTCAAAAGACTTTTTTATAGTGTTGAAATGGGTAGAATATTTCCCAGTAGCCCGTCCAGAAGATATGACATGTTTTTTTCCTCTGTGCCCTGGAACCATTAATTTCGTAATCAGTCTCTCAACGATGTTTATCTTATGTTTTCCATGTTGGGAACTCGAAAACTTACCACTTGTTTTAGGGACAATTGATGGGCTAAGGCCAATGTAATTTCTTAATCCTGCATCGCTTACTTCTATCTTATCTGTTGACCATTTGTCAAAAATTTTCATCCAATTACCTCGTTGGCTTCTGTTTCTTTCCTGCCAATATTTCGCTTAATGAAACACCGTTAACTTTAATAACCTTGTACTTTATTCCGACCATAGTTCCTTTAGGTCCTCCTTGGGCACCTCCTACTTTGTCGATAACGACCTCATCATGCTCTGAAATATGTTCTATTGCGTGATTTCCGGGGACATGGGCCGTGACCTGTATGTTATTTTTTATCAGTTGAACACGAACGCATTTAATTAACCCAGAAGATGGTTTCTTATGCTCTACGACCCTCTTGTCTATTACAATTCCCCTCGCTTGCGGAGAACCCTCTGTAGGATCTTTCTTCCACAACTTCAGCTGACGCTTCTTATAATTTACATCCTTCCATCTGAGTTTTTTCCTTGTTTTCCTCAATTTCCTTGCTGAGTATTCTCCTTTTGCCATTGTTCTATCGCCTTCATTTTATAATCAAATCATCTACTTTATGGTTTCTTTTAAGCAATTCTTTATAAAGCTTTAAATTTCTTCCTCCTCTCCCAATAACTATTGGCCTATTTTTCTTTTCCACATGAACATCAACTGTAATTTCACCGTCCTCGTTCCTTATTTTTACAGCGGTTGTCTGAGGTATCATATTTTTTACAAATTCGACAACGTTGCTGGAAAATTCATAAAGTTTTATTGTCTTTCCGATGACTTTTTCTGCATGTTTGACACTGTTTCCGTTTTTTCCTATAGCCATTCCTATCATGCCTTCCTCTACCACCAAGTGTATTATGCTATTTTCACTGTCTACTATACAATCTTTAACATTGACGTGCATCATGTTCTCAAAAAATGCTATTAGTCTTATCGTGTCTGTGTCAAAACATAAATTCATCATTATACACCTAGTTTATTTTTCTTTTGTCTATTTTTTAATAACAAGGACTAGCACAGGAAAAGGCTTACCACATATCAGTCCCAGCTCTTTACTATCACCATCAAACGTACCAAGCTCAATCGATGATAGCTTGAGATTGTGTCTTATCTCTTCCAATTTGTCTTCTGGCGCATTATTTGATACTACCACAAGTCGTGGAGTCCCATTCTTTATCAGTTCCAAAGATTCTCTATATCCAATTACTATATTATTCGACTTTATAGCGTCTTGAATCGCTTTTTTCAATTCTTCTTTTGTTGTCATTTTATCAACCCAGTTTCACATTTTAATATGTTTTTTTGATTTATTTTTTAGATTCAACATCGTCGAATTTTGCTATGAGTTCGAACATCCCAGTGCCCGAAGGTATCACCTGACCTATCATAACGTTTTCAAAAATGCCTTCAAAATTGTCAACTTCTCCGCGTATAGAAGCGCGCACAAGATGCTTTATAGTCTCTTCGAAAGCTGCCCGCGCCAATATAGAACTTTTTGTCCCTGCGACGCCATAACGGCCTATTGACCTGATGTCTCCCGAAAGTGTCATTATATCGCTTACTAACATAAGATGCCTTATGTCAACGTCCAATCCCTGCTGCTGCATTGTATCGAACGCCTCACTTATTATCAACCTTCTCGCAGCTTCTATTCCAAGTATTTTCTTTGTTTCATGAAGGTCATTCGAATAAGTTCTTGTTTCATCAACTTCTTTTATTTTCAGTACATCCTCAAGATTTGATCCTATTGTACTTATTATCCAGTCGTCTCCTTCTCTTCGTATAACAGCATTACTTACGCCCTTAAGTCCTGTTACATGGATGCCTGCAACTTTCTCCCTGATTTTTTTCAAGTCCTTGACATCGGAATCTTCCTTGGCTACAATAGAAATTTTCTTGGAAGACTTTTTCACCTTTCCAATAGTTTTCAAAAATCTACTATCCTCATTTAGTGCCTTCTCTACTGCATTCAAGCTTCTCAAATCATCAAGTTCTATTTCTACGGAATTCTCGGCAAGGTTCATTACTATGTTTGAAGCCAAATCGATGACACTCTTTTCGATCATCTTTTCTGCAACTTTTTTCGCATTGTCTACATTATTGTAAGAACGTTTGAGATATACTGTCATCACTGGTGTACTTGGCTGTCGCTTCGCATCAAAAATCTCTATAAGTCTTGGAAGGCCATAAGTGACTTTTACACCCGCTGAACCAGCGAAATGATAAGTACGCATTGTCATCTGAGTTGCAGGTTCCGAAATACTCTGCGCAGATATTATTCCAACAGCTTCCCCAGGCTCGAATTTACTTTTCAAATATTCATTTAATACCTTCTTTGTGAACTTTTCCTTCTGAGCTTTATTGAACCTTTTTTCTTTTGAAATATTCTCTATTTCTTCCATAACAAAATCAAGTAATTTTTTAGCCATTTTAATCACTTTACCGTATCTGCAATTGACCTCATATCCAATCCGACTCTACGGACTTTTGATGGATCAAGATCGTCCTCTCCTGGTACGAATTGAACAATGCGCTTGGCACTATCACGTATAGTCCCATCGTATTCGACTTTTAAATCTTGCAATGCACCTACTAGTCTGCGTTCCATGTAGCCAGAGTGCCTTGTCTTAAGCGACTTATCCATTAGAGACTCTCTACTGTTTATTGCATCGAAGAAGAATTCAAACGGTGTAAGGCCGTCCTTGAATCCTCGTCCTACAAATCCCCGTGATTCTAAGCTTATATCTCCCTTTTTGAAATGGGGAAAAGTTCTTTCATAATAACCACGCTCTATCCTTTCACCCATTGCCATCTCTTGTCCAACCATAGCGGCGGTCTGTACAAGGTTAACTAGACTTCCTCTTGAACCGCTTCTGGCCATCATGACAGTGAAATTATCTCCGATGTGACTGTCTATTATATCTTCCACCTCATCTATTGCTTTATTTAATCTTCTTTTTATGTGTGATTCTAAACTCTCTTTTGCTGTTCTACCAGGCAGTATTTTAACCTCACCCTTCTCATAAGATTTAATCATATCATCGACATCTTTTCTCACATTGGATATAGTCTTCTGTATATCCGACCTTGCTTCTTCTGACAAATCTTGGTCAGATATGCCTATTGAGAACGCTGATAACATCAGTGTTTGAATTGAAAGCCTCGTTATATCAAATATGAATTTCTTAGCAATAGTTGATCCAAAGTCTTTTTCTACTTTGTCTAATACTTTTCCGGAGAATGCACCGACTGCCGCGCCATCTATACTCCCCTTGATAAGTTTGCCATTTTCTATAACAACATATGCATCATGTTTACAATTTCCTTTCAGGCAATTTTCGCATCCTATGCAAGATTTTGACTTATGAACAATATTCAAGCCTTTTGGCAAGAACAGGCTGAATATTTCTTTTCCGGTCATTGTTTTGCTACTCGGTATCTCTATATTTTTATCAACGGATCTGACTAATTGTATTGCTTGTTCTCTTGAAAATGTTTTATTGCCGTGCGTCAAAAAGAAAAGTCCTGATATGTAATCACGGTGTGCACCTATAATCGGACCGGAAAAACGAGGACTTCTTATGTTCTTCTGGACTATCATCAATGAACGGGCTTCTGCCTGAGCCTCTTCTGTCTGCGGAACATGGAGATTCATTTCGTCGCCGTCAAAATCAGCATTATATGGTGGGCATACGGCAACATTCAGTCTGAAAGTTTTGTAAGGCATTACTCTAACCCTATGCGCCATTATGCTCATCCTGTGAAGACTTGGCTGCCTGTTGAAAAGGACTATATCGCCGTCTTTCAGATGTCTCTCAACTATATATCCTGTGTCCACTTCTTCTGCAATATCTGCCTTGCTCAATTCCGTTATTTTTTTCCTTCGTCCATCTGACCTTATTACGTAATTTGCTCCCATTATTTTACTCGACCCATTCAGTATAATTTTTTTCAGTTCTTCTTTATTCTTGTCGTTTACCCTAACAGGTAATGTCAATTCGCGGGCTATTGATTCCGGAACTCCAACTTCATCTATCTGTATCATTGGATCAGGACTGATAACTGTACGAGCTGAGAAATTGACACGTTTTCCTGCAAGGTTACCTCTAAAACGTCCTTCCTTTGTTTTCAATCTTTGAGATAATGTCTTCAATATTCTACCTGAACGATGTCTTGCCGGAGGAACACCTGATATCTCATTGTCAAAATAAGTTGATATGTGATACTGTAGAAGCTCCCACAGATCTTCTATTATGAAATCTGGCGCTCCTAAATCTATATTTTCCCTCAATCGTTCATTTATCCTTACAATATCAACAAGCTTATGG
>CAYVFQ010000048.1:0-5953 GCA_964451045.1 uncultured archaeon | reverse complement strand
GGCCATACCTCTATCCAAACCCTTGGAGGGTTCTCAAAGGGGAAAGCCTCTCCATACACATTCTCTCCCACTATCGGGGGGCCCCAAATCCCAGTTGCCACACTAACTTGAAGCATAATATTATCAACACCCATCCAACATCGTTTTTCATTGAAGATTCGTTCAACATCCTGTTTGAGTTCTTCTTCCAACGTTTTCCATCTTTCTCCCTCATCCTTGTACTTTGTTTTCGGGTTCTTGTTTGACATGTTTTATTATCTCCTATATTCCTATATAACCTTACACATTAACCTATTTAAAGGTATCCTTACATATAGATATATAGGTTATTGCATGATCAGAGATAAAAAAATAAGCCTTAACTTGAATGAAGATTTATGGCATAAATTCAGGATTAAATGCCTCAAAGAGAAAAAAACCGCCACAGAAGTTATTGAAGAATTTATAGCGGATTACATCAAAAAATAAGGTGCGGGCATGAAAACAGAACACCAATTGATACAAGGCGACTGTCTCGAAGTTATGAAGAAAATGCCCTCTGAGTCGATAGACCTAATATTTGCTGATCCACCATACGGTCTGGCGAAAAAGAAGGGGCTTGGCTGGAAGTATAGCAAACACATAACTTTAGAGGAAAAATGGGACTTGTTTACTAAAGACGAATTTTTAAAGTTCAATAATCAGTGGATTGAAGAATGTCTGAGAGTTTTAAAACAAGGGGGCAGCTTCTGGATTTGCGGCTCGTTTCACAACATATACCAGCTAGGTTTTATTTTGCAGGCCAAGGATGTTAAGATAAATAATAGCGTTGTGTGGTTTAAGCCCAATGCTCAACCCAACATAACCTGTAGAATGTTTACCGAAAGTTGCGAACATTTGATTTGGGGTGTGAAAAACCACTCTAAAACAAAATGGACTTTCAATTATGAAGACACGAAAAAATTGATTGAAGATCCCTTAAACCCCAAAGGAAAGCAAACGAGAAATGTTTGGAGCATTCCCTTAACGTCAAAAAAAGAAAAGTGGGCCGGAGAGCACCCGACACAAAAGCCGATTGAACTGCTTAGGAGGATTATTCTCGCTTGCTCGAACCAAGGTGAGAAAGTATTGGACCCTTTCGTCGGATCGGGCACTACAAGTGTTGTTGCCAAAATGTTGAATAGAAATTCAATAGGCATAGATAAAGACGAAAGGTACATCAAAATAGCAAAGAAAAGGTTAGCGGGCACTCTTTAGTCTGGTATTTTCTCTAAATTCTTTTTTCGGCGGGTGCCTTGTAGAACTCCATAAAAGTTTGTCAATTTCTCCAACACCAGACCTAATCATACGAATGTAACCCATAAGGTATGACGCAGGGGGTTGTATTTTACCAAAATCGTAATTTATGTCTTGTTCCAACATGAACAATTGCGCTAAACACAAATCAGTGAAGGAGTTTTCTATTTCTTTACTAAATTTCAATATTGATAACTCTGCTCTGTATTTTGCAGGATCTTCGCCTTTGTAAATATCTTCTATGGCATTGAACAGAGCTTCTGCCTTTTCGGGATCATCATCTTTTTTAAAATGCAAATCAATCATAATCCTCAGGTGGTTTGGCAAAAACTCATTCTGCCCTGCTTTTTTTAACCCAATTTGAAAATTCTTTTTTGGGTCGTATTTTTTGCTACGTTTCAATGTAGTGGGCACTTTTACGGGTTTATTTGTAAAGATTTCGGTGTCTTCATCAATCTTGTAGATGGTTCTTCTTTCGCCAAGTTTCATGTCTAATATCAACTTTTTAAGTGATTCGTAGTTCATAGTTACCTACAAATGTTCATCCGTGCGGTTAAATACCAACCGATAAGTTGACAGAACCGACTTCATAAGTATCTTTAATATTTACCAAATCAAGGTAAGTAAGATAAGAATGCCAACTCAAGAAAAAATTGTGCAACTGAGAGTTCCATTCGGCGAGGGGCGTCCTTCAGCTGTAGATCCCCGCCGCGGTGAAGGTTTAGGAGAAGATCGCGCCCGGCGCTAGGTTGCCGCTGATGACCGCTGGCCGCCCGAATTATTCACTACTGCAGCGGCTTTTCAGGAATCGTGTATCGTCCTTCGCGATTATTATCTTGTAGAGAATAATAACTTGGCTTGACAGCGATTGGGTTTTGTTTTTGTTGAAAAACAGAAGCTCTAAAAAATCTATGATTGAAAGTTTAATTAAACTAACTTCAACGAATGCGCTTGATGAAATACGTATAATACTGACATTAGTCCTAATCTAACATCTTCCCCCGTTATCTTGTATTCGGAAGGGTGGGCCGCTTTATTCCTCAACCATTTTAAAGAAAACAATTGAAATACTAGCATCTCTTCTGGGGATTTTTCGTTTTTTCTTGTTTCGCCCAATAATCTGCTTAATCTACCTTCCCATTTAGAAATTTTCTCGGTCAATTCTTTTCCGAATTTCTTAATGAACAATTCTCCAGTCAACCATTCTGCAATTAAACCAACATTTCTGAAACTTGCTGAATATTTTCCGTTTTCATAATTTTCTACTGCAGAATCTAATTCCGCTCTAATCGTACTAGGCAATATTTCTCTTAATCCAAAAAGTTCTCGTTTCACATAGAATATGAAATGTGTTGCGAAGGTTTTTCCCATGCCTTCTGTAATACTAGTTAAAAATCCACCTTTGCAAAATTCACAAACTATTATCCCACTAAATTTATCTCCCACAAATACTTTGTAGAACTTTTCGTTTTCCTTTAGTTTCTTCCTCCCACAATAGGCGCAGGGTCCTGTAGGCGCAGTTTCAATGAAATTAACTTTATTAGGCATATTTACACCAAGCACTTGAATTTTATCATGAACTAATTTTGCTCTTTTTCATATCTTCGAATAATCCATTTCTTACTTTTCCAATGACTCCAAGAACATGACTTTTGAAATCTTGTTCTGATTTAAATTCTCCCTTTGGAACGAGTTCATCCTCATTCATGGAATTTAGAATTGAGATTATTTTCGATTTAGTCAATTCTAGTAGCCTTTCTGTTTTTTTCTCTCCCAGTGGGTTTTCACGCAACTTATTTTCCATTTCTGTGAGGATTGAATTGATTACGGTGTCCTCTATAATTTTTAGCCTTGCTTTTCTTCCTTCCATTTTAATACCTCCTGTGCCGCTTTATCGACGATTTTTTTATTAGAGGCTTTTACAACACCTTTAACAGTCCCCTTCGCGACCTCGCCGACAATTTCTTTTTCTTGTTCATCACCTACCGTGTTTTTAGCGAAAGCTGAAGCTATAGACTCTGCTTCTTCAACAACTGGGCTTTCCGCCTTCTCTAATGCGGCTTGAGCTAATTCTTTAGTAGCCTCTCTAACCACAACCACCGCGGCCCTTTCGTAATCGCCCTCCATGACTGCCGATGCCACTTCTCCTATCGCCTCCACATGCGTGTACAGCTGATACAATATTTCTATGGGTATGGCAGCAGGCGGATACAACGCCTTGCCAATCTCCTTGATAATCGGCAACAATACCTCAAGTTCACTTCCTTGCGACCGGGATGTTGGAATAGTTGTTTGTCTGCCTTCATTGGCACCGCCGGCATATTGACCTTTCTTTCTGCTTGGGTGTTTTGACCGGCTCAAGGCGCCCATCTAACCCACCAAGTAAGTCTGCTTGACTCTTGCTTTCTCGCCCGCGGAACGCTGGTTTTCGAAAAGGTTGTGAAGTATTCTTCGCCCATCGTTCTGCTTTTCTGCCAGCTGTTTCGGTTGCAATGAATTACAGCAGCGTTCATTGTCGCAGGCGAAGTCTGTACCATCTTTTAGAATCCTCACGAACTTGCCGTCTTGAATCAGGGCTCTATTCATTGCGTTGACATAATAGCCCAGCCCGATGAACCCGTCGGCATCGTATAGCAACTTTTGTTGCCTTGGGCTCGAGCAGCCCTTGACTAGGACTTTGATTTTCTCTTCGGCTTTCAACCGCGATATCAGGGAAGCAAGAGTCATCTCGTCTTTTTTTCTGCCAGCCGAATTAATCAAATACTCCCGGCCTGGCTGAATGAAAGTATCGAACCCCAGCGCCTTCAGCTTACCCACGAAGTCGAGTTTCTCCTTCAGGTAATTGCCAGGGATATTCGGTATGAGATTATCAAGGTCTGTGCATTGGAGGTGAAACTCTAACGAGGTTCTTATCATTTTTTCGTTTTCGGCCGAGCTGATATCCCTGTAGTTCCAGAGGTCGGGGCCCATGAAACTAACGGTCCCAAAATCCAAGATATCCTTCTTGAAGTCAGAAACCCCTCCGCGCAGGAGCAATCTCTCTATTGTCTCATCCTTCGCCGTAGTCGTGATGAGCACCGCCACGTCATCGGGTATGCCGAGTGCATCTCGTATCTGGCGCCGTTTCACATTCTGGTAAATTTTATTGTATCGTCTTATGACGTAGTAGTTAATGGCGACGCAGGGAGCATTTTCAAAAACAATCTGCCTGTGAGGGGAGGCCGGCATTACCTCGGGGATGAAAATCCTATTCGCCCCCGATCTTGTCCCCTCTCTCCCGAATTCTTGCGTACACCCAAACGAGGGATTATCTTTTATATGAATATCATCTAGCACTGGGTACTGTGGAATCGCCTGAACAGCCCACTTTGCTGCTGCTGACACGTGTCCTGCCTCCATCTTAACCCCCTCCTCTTAAGTAGAACTGGCCTTTGGCTCATCACCCCGGCATCTCTCCTTGTGCCGGCAATCCTTACACTTCCATTGAGGACAGAGAGGGAGGTCGGCCACCGACTTGGCCTTTTCCAGTTGGGCTAGGCGCGTTTCCATCATCTGCTTGTAGGGGGCAAGATCCATGAAATCGATGTCATAAACAACTAATCGCCTGTCTTCTTCCATCTTAGGGTACCAGACAGCGATTCGAGACCTTCTCTCCCCCAAGATGACGCACCGCATTCCCAGAACCTGAAGATGAAGGCCGAAAGCCTTGGCCACGGCGAGTGAGTTATTCGCCTCCGCCACATCACTCCAGTAGCATACCTTGAATTCCCACGGCACATCTCGCTGGTAAGTCACGTAATCGTGGAGAACCCCATTCTCAATGAGTTTGCCTACAAATTCGCCACGGGCCCCATGCTTGAGGCCGTCTCGGATACCGGTTTTTGTAGCTTTGCGAGCCTGGGCGTCAAGGTTATCGATGCCATCATCATCCTTCTGCTCTTCTGCCTCGGTCTGTCGGTTCAGAAAGGCCTCCCGGGGAAACAGGAGATCCCAGAGTGAGTACCAATCTGGGGGGCTCCGCTGACAATAGTCCCGAAGCGATAGGAGGTAACGGCGGGCCTCTGATTGGTTATCGACGGCTTTAGCCATCTCCGCGATGTTCGGCACGGGCAACGAACTCTCTTTGCAGTCGCATACATTCGCCTCTTTGAACCTGCACTGGAACTGGGCGCATTCACCCGCGGGGAGGATGGCCGGGTTTTCAGTCTCCAAGGCTTGAACCAAAAGATCTCGTCGTCGGATTATCTCTCTTTGAACCGCAGCGAGGTCGGCGAACTCCACGTCCCATACCCTCAGGTCGCCAGCAAGATTTGGGTCTCTCTTCCAGTTCCCGACGTAAACGATTACTTGACCACGTGAGATGTCGGTCATGCCGCAATACATTCCCACCTGTTCGAAGTATCTCGGCCGTAGGCTGCGGATGTCTCCATATGGTAGAGATGCTGTAGTCTTAATTTCGACCGGGAATTCGTTGATAAGGTCGATTTTTCCCCGCACGTCGTTCCAAACGATGGACTGCTCTAAGAAGTGGTCTGGGGCCACGGCACGTCCGAAGAGCTTGTGGAACCCCACGCCTCCCATCATCCTCTCCTGTTGGTCCAAGGAAACTGGGATTTCGGGCCGTTTACGCGCAAAATAAGCCTCCTTTAAATTCAGCAGGTCGGTCACTGTGACGGCG
>CAYVFQ010000047.1:0-6014 GCA_964451045.1 uncultured archaeon | reverse complement strand
TATCTTTCATCCCTATAGCCGTACCACTCGGGAATTTTTAGACAGACTGCCGTTGATGTTCAGTGCTAACTAATCAGAAAGGAGTGTTGATATGAATGATATGCAAATCCTAGATCTTACACCAGAAAACATTGCAGATTATGGTGTTTGCGGTTACAAGGATGTAAGAAAACATTTGGAGCTAAGGAGAAAGATTGAATGGTTCCAGGAATACTACCCAAGAGGATTGAGAATAAAGGCACTCTTCTTAAAACAGGGAGGCTACCAGGGAATGCTTGAATACATTCCGGGAGAATTTGCACACAGGCCTGTTGATGCTGATGGATACATGTTCATTCACTGCATATTTGCCGGGTTCAGAAATGAGTTCAAAGGAAAAGGTTATGGTTCATCCTTAATTGACGCATGCATTGAAGATTCAAGAGCTCAAGGAATGTTGGGAGTTGCTGTAGTCACAAGAAAAGGTCCTTTTATGGCACATAATGACATATTCCTCAAGAAAGGTTTTCACGTTGTCGATAGCGCTGAACCTGATTTTAATTTGTTGGTAGACAAATTTGATGTGAAATCGAAAGATCCGAGATTCAAATCAAACATGATTGGCGGTTTAAGAAAATATGCCAAAGGGTTGGTTGTTATCCGGTCAGCTCAATGTCCATATACTGAAAAAAACGTCAATGCTATTATGGAATCGGCTAAGAACGAATTCAACCTTAAGGTAAATTTAATAGATTTGAAAGATGTGAATACTGTCCAAGCTACACCGTGTGCTTTCGGGACATTTTGTATTATCTATAATGGAGAAATCATCAGCCATCATCCAATCAGTAGAACAAGATTTGATAATATCATGAAAAGGAAAGTTTGAGATAAACAATTGAAATGGAAACCAACCTAACAACGGGTTACAGCCGGCGTGGCTCGGCTGCGCTACGCAACGCGGCTGAACCCGACCGTTCTTCACCTTAATGGGTGAAGGTAAAACCTGAGAGGTTCGTTTATATATTAATTGTGGGCATTTAATTAGTATATTTTTGGAAATAAAGCTCTTCAATATGAATTATTCAGTTGGTACAAGATGTGTTTACAGTTTATTCATTCTCGTCGTGCTATTGACTGGGTGTGAGTCTGATAGGAATAAAGATGATTCCATCCACATTGAAAGAGTTGCTGGAATTGTACAAAAAGGACCTTATATAAATGGCACATCGATAATGATATCAGAACTCACAGAAGGATTATCACCCACAGGGATTAATTTCAATACCCAGACTATTGATAACCTGGGCACATTTTATATTGATAATATTAAGGTATCATCACGATTTGTTGAATTGCAAGCAAATGGCTTTTACTATAACGAGATAGCTGGGACTAATTCTTCAGCCCAATTGACATTGTATGCGATAAGCGATTTATATGACTCCTCCAGTATTAATGTCAATATACTATCAAATCTTGAAAAGGACAGGGTAAGATATCTTCAATCAACTGGATTTTCCTATAGCGATGCAAAAATACAATCTCAACAAGAAATATTAAGAATATTTGGTATATCGAGCCCAGAGATAAAAAGATCTGAATATTTAGATATATCCAAACCCGGGGATGATAATGCGATTCTATTGGCTATTTCACTAATTCTTCAGGGATATAGGACAACATCAGAGTTATCCGAATTAATATCGAATATTAGCACTGATATCAAGGAGGATGGAGTGCTAAATAGTGCAAATAGTGGTTCGTCCCTAATTAATGATGCCATGTTCCTTGATACAAGATCCATCCGAAATAATCTAGAGAACCGATATTCCGACTTAGGCGCCTCCGTACAGCTACCTAATTTTGAGAAATATGTAAATCAGTTTATAGATAGTACTACTTATGAGTTTACAGACTTCATAACGTATCCTGATTCAGGTAGAACTGGTCCAAATCTGTTGTCCTTGAACCAAGAGAATTATAAAGGTCTACCTTATCCAGGAGAAGAATACATTAATTCAATCACTGCGATTACACCGAATCTCAATGATATTTTAGTTAAAATTCATTTCAATAAAGACTTCAATGGCAGGATTGATCCAATAAAGTCCGGATGGGAAGCAGCAAGTGTAATTCCAGGTGATCCATATACATATGTATTCAAGAAAGACTTCACCAAGGACACTCTTGATTTGAAAATCACAATGCATGATTCAGGATATGCCACAATTGAAATATTCGAGAACAACAGCATTGAACCTACAAGAGTAAAAAACATTACTTGGCAATAATTACTACGCACAACAATGCACTATAAAATAAGGACGTTGAACGATTCGCCGCAGCAGACCTGCTGGCTTTCATGCTTTTTGCAATTGCGCCATGCTAAGCCCGCGAGGTGGGGATTTAAATGGCGAATCAAATATAAATAATGAAACACCTCAATGACTCCCAACAGGTAAGCAATCCTGTCTGGCAAGGGTTAGCCGCCCATCGGAAGCGAGTCTTGCGTAGTCAGTAGAGATGCTGGCACGAAGCGTAGACAGCGACTGTTGAAGGTATGTATTGAGCCTCGGAAGGCGTGTTTAAAAACCAGGGTCTTTGTTTTTTGCAAGACAGGGACAATACCGTAGCAGCGATATAGGCAAGTTGCGGAGGTCTGGTCGGGGTCTGAGACCATATCAAAGGCAGATTGGGGAGTCGCGGGAACATGGGAGGGCCTACTGTTTCCACACGAAAGAACGCGGACAGACGGTCAGCCGCGTGATCAAACGACCGGGTTATGCAGGGATCTTGCTGCCCCTGCCATAACGATAAGAACAAGCAGCAAGCGCAAGTGGTATCCATGCCGAGGGAAACCGAAGGGAAGGAGAAGGGCAGAGGCAGTCTTAGCATCTTCATAGTACTGTTTGAAAGCCGGGAAATCGGGAACCGCCGAAAGCCGGTGATTAAGGAAGGGAGATGCCGGAAGTTAGAACTGCGGTTTAGAAACATTAATGTAACAGTTACATGAAAAGAGATGTCAACAGTTGAACGGCAGATAGCCGATCGAGCAAGGAAGTTCAAAGGAGAAGCGCTGTATAGCCTGTATTCCTTTATAAATGCGCAGCTGCTGCAGGAGAGCTATGAGCAGCTCAACAAGCAGAGCGCAAAGGGTGTCGACGGGAAGACATGGGAAGAGTACGGATTGGAATTTGCAGAAAGAAGGGAGTCCCTTCTGGAAGAGTTTAAATCCGGTCGGTACAAAGCCCCGGCCGTGCGGCGGGTTTATATCCCGAAAGATAAGCATGGTCACCGCCCGATAGGTATCCCGACTATAGAGGACAAGGTATTACAGACGAGTGTACGCAGGGTACTGGAGCCAGTATATGAGGAAGAGTTCAAAGAGTTCTCATATGGGTTCCGTACTGGACGAACAGCGCATGAAGCGATTGAATACCTGTTTAAAGAAGTGAGTTTTGGGAAGAAGCATTATATCATAGATGCAGACATCACGAACTACTTTGGGAGTATCAATCACCGGGTTCTCCGGAATTTTCTTGACAAACGGATCAAGGATGGAGTGATACGAAAGATGATAGATAAATGGCTAAAAGCAGGGATCATGGACTTGGGGAACATTAGTTACCCGGATGAAGGGACCCCACAGGGTTCAGCGATCTCACCGCTGCTGAGCAATATCTATCTTCACTATGTGCTGGATGAGTGGTTTTCGGAACAAATCCAGCCACTGTTAAAAGGGAAGAGTTTTATAATAAGATGGGCAGATGACTTTGTGCTGGGATTTACAGACAAGTCGGATGCAGAGCGGGTAATGGCAGTCTTACCGAAACGGTTCGCCAAATACGGACTGGCATTACACCCGGACAAGACGAGACTGATTGACCTGAAGGACAATCGGGGTGGTCAAGGCAGGAGCTTTGATTTTCTTGGATTCACTCATTTTCTGAGTAAGAGTCAAAAAGGACATATGGTTCTGAAGCGCAAGACCAGTTCCAAGCGATTGACCAGGTCAATCAGGCATGTAAATGCCTACATCAAGAGGAATCGTCATATGAAACTCAGAGACTTGATAGCTGCCATTAACGTCAAGTTGCGGGGGCACTATAACTACTATGGTGTCACTTTCAACAGTAAGAGTCTGAAAGACTTCTACAAGGCGGTAAGATACAGTCTACTCAAGTGGTTAAATCGTAGAGGGGGCAAGAAAAAGCTCAACAGGGTCATTTATTCCAATTATGTTGACAATTGGATTCCTCTGCTGACACCTTTTATCAGGCACTCGTATGTATCCTTGTAGCAAAGCTAACTTCTGAGGAACCGGATGCTGGAAATCGGCTCGTCCGGATCTGTGGGGGAGCGGGGAGGTAACGACCCGCTCTACCCGGAATGCACGATGGTCGGTTTGGCAAGAAGCCATGCCAGCTGGCGCAAACAGCTTAACTCCACCTTCTACGATAAATGATAGATAGGCATGGGAGCAATTGTGTGATAAATTAATTTTGAATTTAGAACTAACCGGATAATAACATTAAACTGAAGCATTATGTCGAAGAAAACCTATCAGATTCAGATTGCATTGAAAAATTTCAAACCAAAAATATGGAGAAGAATCTTGATTCAATCAAATATGCTTTTATCGGATTTCCATAAGGTGATTCAAACTTCAATGGGGTGGACAAATTCACATTTACATCAGTTCATAAAAGACGGAACATTTTATACAGTCAGACTTGCAGAGGACGATTTTTGGAATGAAATAAAAAATGTAGATTACAGCGGCATGAGGATTGATGATTTATTGAGTACTGAGAAAGATAAAATCATATACGAGTATGATTTTGGTGATGGTTGGGAACATGACATTCTGCTAGAAAAGATTATAACCAATGCAAACGACACCTATACTCCTGTATGTATAGCCGGAAAAAAGAATTGTCCTCCGGAAGATTGTGGTGGAGTGTGGGGATATGCTAATATGCTAGAAATACTAGATAATCCTAAGCACGAGGAATACGAAAGTTACGTTGAATGGTTAGGTGGTGAGTTTAATCCGGATCAATTCGATAAAGATAAAGTTAACCAGTTGCTTAAAGAAAAAGATTTTGGTTGCATCGAATTATTTGACTGAATTATAACCAGGTCGAAATATTGTGTACTATCATACATTTTACCTTAAAATCGTATATTGTACATATGATACAGAAGGTAATAACAAAACGAAAAAAAGACGACAGTTCTATCTTGGACGATCTGGCTTACTGGCAGAAACGTTCACCTGAAGAACGAATTTCTGCTGTTGAAATACTAAGACGTCAATATTATGGAAGTTCAGGAAGACTTCAGAGAGTTTCTCGCATTGTTGAACGCGCATGAAGTTAAATTCAAGATCGTCGGAGGCTACGCTTTTGCTTTTCATAGCGCACCCCGTTTTACAGGCGATATTGATGTTTTCGTAAAGCCAGACTACGAAAACGCCGAACGCATAATCAAAGCAATGTCGGATTTCGGTTTCAGCACTCTTGATCTCACTGTTAAAGATCTTCAAGATCAAAACGAGGTAATTCAGCTTGGACTTCCCCCTGTACGCATTGGTGTAATTTCATCAATCAGCGGTGTATCGTGGGAGGAAGCTTACGGTTCAAAAGAACCAGGTCTTTTTGATGATGTACCCGTTTCGTACCTTGGCAGAAGGCAATTTATTACCAACAAACGAGCAACCGGACGAAAGAAAGATCTAGCCGATATTGAAGCTCTTGGAGAAGAGTGATCAGCAGAGCATATCACTGCAACCGACCGCTATTGCGGCAACTTAGCTTTACGGTTATGTGTAAACAAGGTAAACCAGGATATTAAAAGAAGTATATAGGCAGAAGTACCTCTACCTACAGCTTGGCAATAATTAAAAACTGACTATAAACATTAAAAGAAAGGCTTTGACATGAAAAGAGTAGTAGAATTACTAGCCCTGCTTACAATAATTAGTTAAGCCTGAAAAACCCATTGATTTTCACGACTTGTGATTCTTATAT
>CAYVFQ010000046.1:0-6221 GCA_964451045.1 uncultured archaeon | reverse complement strand
TTGTAGCATCGAGGATGTAAGAAAGATTCTGAAATCCAATACTGTTATCATAACTACAGCTGCAGCTCAAGACAAACTAAGGACCGTCAACGCGCAGTTCTTACTAGTCGTACCAGGAAAATCATATTCTATTGATGGAATTAAGGTCGAAGCCGTTCCCGCTTACAATGTTAATAAGTTCCGATCGCCTGGTGTGGCATACCATCCAGAAAAGGACAATAAGGTTGGATTTATTGTAACAATAGACGGGGTCAGAATATACCATGCTGGAGATACAGATATGTTGCCTGGGGTGGAGGCTACTGCTAAGAACATTGATATAGCTTTAGTCCCTGTCAGCGGCACTTATGTTATGACTGCCGAAGAAGCTGCAGAGGCTGTGAACAAAATAAAACCAAAAGTAGCAATACCGATGCACATAGGTACAATAGTTGGCGATGAGAAAGACGCATATAGATTTGAAAAGCTTGTTAAAGAAGCCGATGTCAGAATTTTGGAAAAGGAATAAGATGTTTTGATGGCCATACAAAATATAATTCTGGTTTATGCTTTATTATCGGGAATAATGTCAGTATCGCTTATAATTTTCACTATGTTTTTTGAGAAGAATAAGAAGAAGTCTCACCTTCTCTTAATCTGGGCGACATTGTTCCTCGCTTCGTCCTTCGCAACGTCTGAATATGCATTCTGGTTGGAGGGTTACAACCTTTTCGAATTGGTCTTCCCTTTGAATATGCCTCTGGCTTTCTTCTTTTCCATATGGCTATTGTTTTTCGTCTGGACTTTCGAAATGCGAAAAGAGAGAGAAACATGGTTATTGCTAGTATTTCTTTTAATACTAATTGTACTTATTGCGATGAATTGTATGAACTATCCTATGGAGTGTAAGTTATTATGAAATCCTTTGATAAATGGAGCAATTCGTTAATCATATTGGCTGCAATAATTTTTCTTTGGATCAATTTATCAAATCCAATAGCTGATTTTTTTGAACACTCTTTAAAACTTATTATACTGCAACTTATTTTTCCAATTGCTACCTTAATCCTGCTTAATGCAGGAATTTACGACTACGGATTAAACTTAAAGAATAGTAAACTAATCGAATACTATACAATCATATTCGTTTTGATTTCTCTCCCTTTGATGATTTGGTCCTCAAGACTTGTCGAATTCAGGAATTATTATCCTGTGTGGTCACTTGCAAGTGAAAGTGTTTCTAGTTTCATCTTATTCGAAATCACTGTAGGTCTCAGTTTACTGTCAACAGAGTTTTTTTATAGAGGTTTTCTATTACGGCCGTTTGAGAAATTTGGAGTATTATCAATCATACCTCAACTTATACCATATGTTTTAGTACATATAGGCAAACCTACATTGGAAGTATATGTTTCGATATTTGCAGGATTGGCATTTGGATACATGGCATACAAGACAAAATCCATTATCCCCAGCTTTCTATCACATTGGATTGTGTCAGTACTTTTCGATATCCTTGTTTTGGCCTGAATAAAGGAATAGTTTTTAAAAGCTTGAAACCAAAGAAAAATAGTATTAAGGGGTCTTCGTCTAACTAGGCAGGACAGCAGGCTCCAGGTTTGTTGAATTTGGAGCGTTGACTCCATAGATGATAAGAAGAAACCTGCCGATGGGGGTTCAAATCCCTCAGACCCCATTCAACTTATTATTCAAACCCATATTTTCCACGAAGAGGTACGAACATAACTCCGCCTAGATTTTTTACAACAGGGCCTTTTTTCGCTTTCTTAACCATAATAAGTTCTTGATGGCCATACTGCTGACCGACAGGCGCTATCAATATCCCACCAATTTTCAGGTTGTCAACAAGCACCTTAGGGATATCAGGACATGTAGCACTAACAATTATTTTATCAAATTTCTTTTTGTCCACAACGTTAGAAATATCGCCAAGTACCAACCGCACCTTCTTGTCGTAGCCGGATTTCTCAAGGTTATTCTTCGCAAAACGATAGACCTCCATAGCAATTTCCACACCCACAACTTCAGCTTTCATTCCAACAATCTCTTTCATATACGCAAGTAAAATACCTGAACCTGCTCCAACCTCCAATACTCGATCGCCTGGTTTCAAGTCAAGAGCAGATAATGATATGGCATGCATATGCGGAGCAGAAATTGTGGCTTCTGATGGTATTGGTAATGGTGTGTCTCGATAGGAACTTTCTCTGTATTCCGGCAAAACGAAGTCCTCTCTTCTCACTTTCATCATCGCACTTTTTACTTTTTTGTCTTTTATGTATCCTTGTTCCTCTAAAGAACTTACTAGAGTCGTTCTCTGTTTCTTAAATTTTTCATTGTTATCATTTTTTGTCATGTTAACCACACGCCTAGCGAACAATTCACAAGTAAATTTATCCATATTTAAATGTTACAGATTCTGAAATAAGCAGTCGCTTTACATTGTTACAAAGAATGATCAGAAATCAAAGCTATCTTTAAAAATTAAGTGCTAGAAAAACAAATTTTGTCTTATGGGAAGAAGATTGAGTTTGTCAAGCGCAGTCAGAAAGATAAACTCTGTTGAAGTTCAGGGAGCAAAGGAAATAGCAATATTTTCTTTGGATTTCCTTTATGGATTTTGTGAAAAGAATGGATTTGGAAAAGAATTCAGGCATGCATCGTCTAGATTGGAAAAGGCGAGACCTACAGCCGTAGTTTTGCATAACTGCCTGAAAATTGTAGAAAAGGAAAAAACTTTAGACTCGATTAAAGAGCTAATAAAAAAACTGAAAAATGCAGATAAAAAAATCGCTAAAAATGGGCTGAAAGTCTTCAGGAAGAAAGAATATAACATACTTACTCATTGTCATTCCAGCGAAGTGATTTCTTTGATAAAGGCATTGAAGAAGAAAGGGAAAAGACTGTCAATTATTGCAACGGAAACTGACCCACTTGAGCAAGGGGTCAAAACTGCCAAAGAAGTTTCAAAACTGCACATACCTGTTACTCTAATAGTTGACTCTGCCGTAGCTAATTTTATTCCTGAGATTGATGCAGTTATTGTAGGTACGGATGCTATGAGAAAGGAAGGTGTTGTGAACAAAATCGGCACAAACCTTTATGCAAATGCTGCAAAGGAGAATAAAAAGCCATTCTATGTTGTTGGCAACACACTGAAACTTGACAAAAGAAAAAAATTCAAAATAGAGCAGAGGCCTGCAAAAGAAGTTTACAGGGAACTTTCAAAACATTATAGATTGAAAGGAGTAAAAATAAAAAACCCTGCTTTTGACATAACTCCATGGAAACTTATATCAAAAGTCATAACTGAATGTGATGCTTATACGCCTAGTCAGATTAAGAGGATGCTGAGATGAAGTACGAAGACTTTGTAAATAGGAGTTATCGTCCAAGGAGTAGCGACCTTGTATGCGAATTCCATCTTGAGCCTAGAAGAGTCAGTATTAAGCACGCAGCAGGCGGCGTTGCTGCTGAGAGTTCCATAGGAACGTGGACTGAATTGGAAACTATGAAGAAATACGTTGAAAGACTTGCCGCAACCGTTTTTTCCATTCGAGGAGACACTATACGCATCGCTTATCCTATAAAGCTTTTTGAACCTGGCAATATGCCGAACATTCTTAGTAGCATAGCTGGGAACGTCTTTGGACTGAAAGAATTGAAAAATCTCAGATTAAATGACATACGGTTGCCAAGAAAAATTGTAAAAAGTTTTGATGGTCCGAAATATGGCATAAAAGGTATTAGAAAAATATTCAAAGTCAAAAATAGACCACTTGTCGGTACAATCATAAAGCCCAAGTTGGGTCTAAATACGAAAGACCATGCGAAGGTTGCATACGATGCGTGGGCAGGAGGATGTGACATAGTTAAGGACGACGAAAATTTAGCAGATCAGAGTTTCAACAAGTTCAAGGCACGCTTAAAAGCTTCGATAAAGGCAAGAGATAAGGCTGAAAATGAAACGGGTGAACGCAAGGCATATATGGCTAATGTTACTGCAGAAACTAGAGATATGATAAAGAGAGCCAAGTTCGTAGAAGACAATGGTGGAAAATATGCTATGGTTGACGTTATAACAGTTGGATGGAGCGGGTTCCAAACACTGAGAAAGGAGAACCTAAAACTTGTACTTCACGGCCACAGGGCTATGCATGCTGCAATAACTAAGAATAAACGACATGGCATATCGATGAAAGTTTTTGCAAAGCTTTTACGTGTTATAGGTATAGACCAGTTGCATGTCGGAACTGGTATTGGAAAAATGGCCGAGAGCAAGAATGATGTCATTGAGAATGTCAAGGCACTTACTGATAAAATATATGATGTTAAGAAGGTAATGCCCGTTGCATCAGGTGGACTTCATCCATTAATAGTTCCTGAACTGGTAAATATTTTCGGCAAAGATGTGATAATACAAATGGGTGGCGGAATACACGGGCACCCATCAGGCACGCGTGCAGGCTCAACGGCCGTTCGCCAGTCATTGTCTGCAGCAAGATGCGGAATACCTATAATGAAATATGCAAAAAACCACGAAGAGCTGAAAGCTGCGATCAAAAAATGGAGATGAAAAGATGAAGCTTAAAGTGAAAATACTCGGTCTGAATGCCGGTGACAAATCCATTGCTGTACTTCACGAAGATACTGCTGAAGACTTCGGCATACGCAGCCTTGGCAGAGTTATTTTGAATTACAAGGATAAGAAAGAAATTGCAATATTAAACACGACAAAAAGAATAGTCAAACGCGGGGAAGTTGGAGTATTCGACGAACTTGTGGAAGAGATGGAACTCAAAGATGGTATGAGTATAGACGTGCGAGTGGCGGCTTTTCCTTCGTCCATAAACCATATAAAATCCAAGCTGAAAGGGAGGAAATTAACATATCACGAGATATATGAAATTGTTAAGGATGTTGTTGACAACAGATTAAGTCAAATAGAAATTTCAACTTTTGTCACTGCTTTATACAGTTATCCTATGGACATAGATGAAATCGTTAGTATGACAAAGGCCATGGTGGATACTGGCAAAACCCTTGGACTTAACAGCCCCTACATAGTTGACAAACACTCCATCGGAGGAGTACCTGGTGATAAGACAAGTTTGCTCGTGGTACCCATAGTGGCAGCTTGCGGTGTGACAATACCAAAAACTTCGTCTCGTGCGATAACATCTGCGTCGGGTACAGCTGACCGCGCTGAGGTTCTTATGCCAGTTAACCTGAACGTAGAAGAAATGAGGAGTGTTGTAAAGAAGACAAATGGGTGCATTGTATGGGGTGGTTCATTGGACTTAGCACCAGCAGACGATGTATTCATAAAAGTAGAATATCCTATGTCCATCGACCCGTTGATGATGCCATCCATAATGAGCAAGAAGAAAGCTGTTGGTACAGAATATCTTGTCATAGATATACCGTGCGGACGAGGTACAAAAGTTAAAACAATCGGCGATGCGGACATTATAGCAAAAGAATTCATAGAAATAGGCAAGCGACTAGGAATAAAGACACAATGTGCAATAACATATGGCGAACAACCCATTGGTTATTCAATAGGACCAGCGTTGGAGGCCAAAGAAGTATTGGAAGTAATTATGAGGAAGCGTTCTGTTCCAGACTTGCTTGATAAGGCCAAAAAAATATCCGGAATGCTGCTGGATATGGTTGGCAAGGATGGGACAAAACTTGTTGGCGAAGTCATTAAATCGGGAAAAGCAGAAGAAAAACTAAGGCAGATTATATTTGAACAAGGAGGAGACCCTGAAATAGAAGCTGACCTTATAGAGCTAGGCAAGTATGGTATGGACATAACTGCACCAAAAAAAGGGTATGTGTTGTGGGTAAATAATCATCAGTTAGCTGCAGTTGCACGTGCGGCAGGTTCTCCAAAAGACAAGGGCTCAGGTATACAATTATACAAAAAGATAGGCGACCGTGTAGAAAAGGGAGAAAAATTGTTTACAATATACGCAGAAAAATCTAGAAAACTCAAAAATGCCCATAAACAACTTGATAAGGAAGAAATTGTAGCTGTCGGTGAAAGAAGGGAAATGTTAATACACAGTGTTAAGGATTCAGATAACCATTATAAAATCGTTTGAAATGGAAAAGTAAACTCAATAAGTAAAATGGGGATTTAAGAAAAAAGCTCCCCTGTGACAATTTTCTGTAATTTATTTCGACAATGATATGTTGATTGTCGAAACATTTAT
>CAYVFQ010000045.1:0-6276 GCA_964451045.1 uncultured archaeon | reverse complement strand
CGCCAGAGGCGGGAGACTCTACCAACTGAGTTACTCCCGCATGAACGGTTTACCGTAAACCGTTAACAGTAAACTGTAAGCGGTTAAAGTGGAGAGGGAAGGATTCGAACCTTCGAAGGCAATAGCCGACAGATTTACAGTCTGTTCCCGTTGGCCACTTGGGTACCTCTCCAGTCATTCATTTATAGTAATCGGTCGTTAACCGGACCTTTCGAATTTCCTTACGAATTTTCCTTTCTCTTATACGCAACCTAAAACTTTTTGTGAATATAAGTCGTCCGATATAAAAAGCAAGCAAAATCTTCTTTTTAACATCCGGTGGCGACATAAAACTCTTGATTTCAAAAGCCAAAGTAATATCTTCTTTTTATATATAGAAAGTAAAAACGGACATTTTCGTTCGGTCAGGAGAAAAATGAGTCAATTCAAAAATACAGCCATTGCTGCCGCTTTAAAGGCAGGGAAGCTCGTTTTAAAACATACCGGCAAAGTTAAAAAGATAGGTTTTAAAGGAGACGTGAATCTGGTGACCGATGTGGACCGGCTGGCAGAGGAGATTATCGTCAAAACAATTCGGAATAAATTCCCCGGTCACGGTATTTTGACCGAGGAGAGCAAGGAGGAAAAAACTTCCTCGGATTTCAAATGGGTGATCGATCCTTTGGACGGAACCACCAATTATGCCCACGACCTTCCGGTATATTGCATCTCCATCGCCCTGGAAAAAGATGGAAAGATCGTTCTGGGAGTGGTTTATAATCCCAACTTAGATGAGCTTTTCGTGGCGGAAAAGGGAAAGGGGGCATATATATATAAAGGAAGAGATGTTTCAGGAAGTAAACATGAAATCTCCGTTTCCCAAGAGAGTAAATTGGGAAAAAGTCTATTAGCTACCGGTTTCCCCTATGATATCAGAACCAGCAAAAATAACAACTTGAACCATTTTGCCAATTTCTACAAAAAATGCCAGGCGGTAAGGAGAATGGGTGCCGCTGCTTTGGATTTGGCTTATCTGGCCATGGGAAGATTCGACGGTTTCTGGGAACTGAAGCTCTCCCCTTGGGACATGGCCGCTGGAAGCTTGTTGATTACCGAAGCAGGCGGAAAGGTAACCGATTTTTCCGGCGGACCTTTCAATATCTACTTGAAAGAGATTTTAGCCACCAACGGCAAGATACATAAGCAGATGGTAGAAGTTCTGACAAGTGATAAGCCCTTCTCATTCTCGTGAACAGGGCTCTCCTACTCAAGTGGAATCTCCCTAATGCATAACCAGTTAGGTTGATTTGTAGAAATCATCATATTCCAGATTCCTGACATTTAATATCCCTGTTAAAACGATAATCTATAGCTTCGACCCTCATGTCGTGGGAAGGGAAAGCTCTAAATAATTTCGGGCGTTAGACCTATTTTAAACCATGAGGCGAATCTCCCAGCCGCGTTATAAATTCTCAGTTTGTAGGTAGGTGATTAGTAGAATGACAAACAACCTACGTAATCCCTACACAATCTTTTCTCATTGTCAAATCACGATATTCAACATAATGTTTATGAGTAGGGTAACCATCATGAACGAGACGTGACCACCCTGCACAAGGAGTGTGAGAAAGCCAACTAAAAACATCTTGACAAAACCAGATTGATGGTTCTTATTCTTCAGGGGAATAAAACGATTAATTCGACAATATAGTTGCTGGATGGTAAGATTTTTTCGTGGGTTTTCCAAGGTAACGTCTAATTCCAAGAGGAGGATCCGATGATTGGAGCAATTATGGCCAAAAAAGCCATAGCTGGCGCTTTCGAGGCTTTGAACCAGCACGACTTGGCAAAGTTCATGTCGGCCTGGCGGGATGATGGTGTGTTTATCTACCCTGGGGAAATATCTGAAAGCGGCACTTTCGAGGGAAAGGATGCTGTCGAGCATTGGTTCCGAAATTTTTTCGATAAGTACCCGAAAATCCAATTCGATATTCAGGACATCTGCGTTCGGAATATCTTTGCTCTTACCGGAACCAATACTGTGAGTGTACATTGGAATATACAACTCACCAACCGGGATGGAAGGGTAGGCAAAAACAGCGGTGTAACGGTAATCAATATAAAAGGTGGCAAGGTATTCCTGGTAAGGGACTTTATATTCGATCTGGGAGAAAATTTCAAGCTCAATTGGGGTGCGGTATAGCTCGCAGCCTGAGTTCCTCCTGTCATAGAAGATGAATCTACCTAAGGCATGACCAACGCCGCATAATTCTGAAAATCATCATACCCCTGTTCTGACATTACTCATCAACATTAAACCTATGATCTCCCGCCACGATCTTCAGGTCTGGGTAAGCATTTTGGAGATAACGAACAGGGTATCCGTTACCAACAGGGAAAAAATCGATGCCGAAGGCATCACACGTTTATTAGATTTAATTCCTTCTTTCAACCTCCGACCCCTCCAGGGTCGAACAAGATCAAATGAGATATTGGAGATTATATACGTTGAATCCCTGTCGGGATCCTTAAGATTCCCCCTCTCCGGGGAAACAGAGGGAGAGGTTTTCCTTTATTCCGTCAGCTAAAGCTGGCGGCAATAGATTAAGTATTCATTCCCGTCCGCTTAAGCGGACGGATTAGCAATACAAAAGTGTATGGCTTTAGCCACATTATTGAGAATGTGGCAAGAGGCGATATAATTTTCACGCATCCCAATGAATGACCAGCAGGAGGAGCGCTCAATCTCTCCAAAAATTAATATCTTGCAGGTTGGGCTGTCGACAAACTGCCCAACATCAATCTAAAAATATCTTGACAAAACCAAATAAATGGCTCTTATTATTCCTCTGAATGGAGATTTTATCCAAGAGACATACTTCTATTAAAAAGTATATTAAATTAGAAAATATATCTAGTAATAATTATCAAATTAATTAACATATCAAAGAATAGAAATAAGGGACAAATATAGGGAATTTTTGATCTATTAACTAAAGATAATGTAACATATGAAAAAATTATATATAGCAATTATTTTGTTACTTATTTCCATACCTAAGTCAGCTCTTGGTGATACCCACAACTTTCAAAAAGCCCATGTGGCTTTCTTGAACGGACAATACGAAGATGCTATTGTTTTTTATACCGATTTCCTTAGAGAAGCTGATCGTAAATCCGAGGAGGCAGTGCGAGCACTTATTGAATTATCCCAGGCCTATTTTGAATCAGGAATGCAGTATTTTCAAAGAAAGGATTATGAGTTCGCTCGCAAGCTTTTTTATTCAGCAAACTCACCACAAGGTGATACGATGCTCTCGAAATGCGTTTTCGAGATTGGAAAAGGTTACTTTGATAAAGGTGACTTAAATCACGCATTGGAATTATATAAGTCTATTAATACTGAAGAGGCAAGGGAAGGCATATCTACTGTTTTGAACATTATGGCAGAAAGTGAATTTAAGATGGATCATTTTGAAAGAGCGTGTAGTCTTTATTGCGAGTCAGGTGCACAACAGAGTATGGAAGGTGCCACCAAATGCTTGTCTGTTTTGGCGGAAAGAAAAGGCTACGATTTGGGGACAGATAAAGTAAGAAAATGGGTAAACGAGATAGAGTTGCCAAGTATCTTAGCCATGGGATTTGATGGATTTATAGATAAAGTAAAAAGGGAAGAGGAGGCAATAACACTCTTGAGCGAGGCAAATGATTCCTCTATGAATGGCAAGTATTTAGAAGCAGAAAAACTCTATGTGAGGATACTAGACGAATATACAAATACGCAAGTTGTCCCACAGGCTCGGGATGAACTAAAGAAATGTGCAGATAAAATATCTCAAATCGAGGGAGAAAAGAGGCAAGAGAATCTCCTAAGAAAATTAGAGAGTTCGTCACTTTATGATTTTCTTTCTCGATCAAAGGATCCCTATTTTGATTCATACGAGATTGCTTTAGTTGAAGTATGTCTAAATGAAGCCCCATTAGGCATCAGATACTTCGTTGATGAGCAAATGGGTCTTACCAAAAGCTATGGTTCTCTAACTTACTATGGCAAGCTATATGCTATTCTCAAGTTGCTTGATGCAACTGCTGGGCAAGTTCAATTAGCTCGTGCAGGAGTTCTATATGAAAATCTGTATATACCCATCTCCATAGCAGAAAAACTTGCTAAGTTCTCATATAAGGATTTGGAGTAGAAGTGAAAATTAAGAGATAGAATAGGGGTATTGCACAAAAGGGAGAACAGATGAAATATGCTATAGTTATAATGATGTTGATCTTTACTGCCATTGATACTCCTGCTCAGGAAAACCCAACCAACACTCCCATAAGAACATGGACAAATGACGAGGAACGTGCAAAAGAACAGCAGCAGTTACAAACATGGAAGAATAATTGGAATGAATACTTATCATATAAAAAGAAAGTTGCACTTAATGTTACAAAATCAGCGCTTCTACCGGGGGCGGCACAATTTAGTTGTAAAAAAGGAATAAAAGGTACCTTTTTCTTAGGTTCCACGGTGGCTGCTGCTGGGGGTGCAATATATTTTCTTCATAAATCAAACGATCAATATAGTAAATATAAGGCGGCTGATAATATTGATGATATAGAGAAATATTTTAACAAATCGGAAGACAACTTGAAATATTCAACGATCTGCCTTGGAATTGGTGCTGCTATTTGGGCAATAAACATTATTGACGCCTATTTTAGCACGATTTCGTATAATCAGAAACAGTTTGATAAATTCTATTATGGTTTTGACCAGAAGAAACCTCCCTATAATATCCGTCTTTGTATGTCACAAAAACAGATTTCGATAGATCTTGCCTATCGGTTTTGAAGGAAGGAAAGAGGCAATGCTTAAGCAAACACACAATATGTTGATTATATCCATAGCATTCATTATAACTTTATGTGTATGTTCTAAAAGAGAGCATACAAATCCGCTTGATCCTAGCAATCCCAATTCAGATGCGATTTTAATACCACCTCCAACAGGATTGAAAGCCACACCCGACCATGGAGCAATTGATCTAACATGGGATATTGTAACTGATGCAGTTGGATATAAGGTTTTTCGAGACGATGAACAAGTTACTACAATATCTAGCGCATTTTACGATGATGTGGGACTTACTCCTGATAAAAAATATAAATACCAGGTAGCATCTGTCCATTCCAGTGGATTAGGAGGACATAAATCCGTACCTGTGTATGCAACTCCTCTAGGAGGAGCAGGTATAAGATTTTCGAAATATGAAGTTATTTCGGATAATAATAACGATGGAATTGTGAATAGAGGGGAAGTGGTGAAGGTGAGAGTCTATCTCAAGAATGTGGGGACGAGTAGGGCATACCAAGTGAATGCTCGCTTGACTACTACCGATCCTTACACCACAATCGACTCTAATTATGCCAATTATGCTGACTTAGACGCTGGCTGGGAACATTATGGTGAAAGTTACTGGGATTCTGATTGGAGTTACAAGTTCACGATTTCAGACAGTTGTCCCTCAGGGCACATTGTGGTTTTTGATTTGGATATAAAAGATGATCATAGTAATTCTTGGTCAGATAGCTTTACTGTGCCAGTACAATAATAATAAACATGGAGGTGTAAAGCCAGGTTTGCTTACCAGAGCGGGTATATCCTAATAATATCAGTTCAGCTTTTAGGTTAAGTTCCTGTGCTCCTGACATCATTCATTTATCAGGAACGCAACGCTCCCGATCAATAACCTGGCAGAATCGCAAAACCTAACAAAGGATTAGTCAAATGCCGAAAAAGAAAAAAACGTCTGGTTGCGGTGCCTGTAGATTTGTCAAGACCTCTAAAAAAACAGAGACTAGGGCACTCAAAAAGCTCAATTTCTATGTGTCTTTTCAAGAGGCCTTCAAGTTAAAGGCAGCCATCGACGAGGTAGTTCGCAGGTTGAACTTGTATAATCGTGCAACCAAGGCAGGAAAAGCAGCATGCCTGAAACTGACTATCGACGTGGGCGTGAAGCATCGTATAGTTATCTACGAGGGTAAACTCTGTAACTTGTAGATCAGCTACCTCTCTGCCTAACGGTTGATTCTGTCTGCTTGTTAGACCAGGTAAATCCTAAAGCTCGTGGCTCAGAATCACTTTACTCCTGTCATTCTTACTGTGCGTCAAAAGTAGGTCCTGACGCAAAACGAACACATAATAAAAAGCGATGGCAACCTTAATTAGATCACCATCGCTTTTGTATTTATATTTATCCGCTTATCAAGCGTCAGCTTCTTTAGGTGGTTCCTCCGTGGAAG
>CAYVFQ010000044.1:0-6287 GCA_964451045.1 uncultured archaeon | reverse complement strand
AATGATAGGTGCTGGAGATGCACGGTGAACGACAAACAGTTGGCTAAACGAGCTAAAATTGAACTTTGTCTAATTCTATCACTTTTTATTTCTAGCAGTCTAAATCTAAAAGTATTTGGAGGTATCTAAAATGAAAATATTGCAACTACATTCGGATTTCATAGAGTTCGAGCCGGTAAAAAAAGAAACGAAAAATGCAGAAGATGTTGAAAAAAAGCCGACACGATTGGAAGATATTTTGGTGCTTTTTATATGTGTAGAAGACGGAGATACAGAGGAGATTGGAAAGGCTGCAATCAATGAAACAAAGGAATTTATGAAGAATCTCAAAGTCAATAAAATCTTACTGTACCCATATGCCCATTTGAGCAATAATTTGGCCAACCCTGAGAATGCGTTGAACGTCATGAAATCCATGGAGCAGTATTCAAATAGTCTAAATATAGAAACCTCAAGAGCACCATTCGGCTGGGCAAAAAAGTTTTCTATTTCTGTGAAAGGGCACCCATTAGCCGAGCAGTCAAGAGCATATTCGGCTGAATATCGAAAAGGTAAAGAGGAAAAGTCTGCTAAACCAAAAGAGAAAATATCTGACCAGAAAAGAGAATCAGTGCTTCAGAAGTTGAAGATGACTTCTGAAGATCTGCCAGAAAATGATCATAGGATACTCGGCCAACATCTGGACTTGTTCAGTTTTCATCAATCTGCTCCGGGTATGCCATTCTTCCATAATAATGGCATGATAATATTGAATGAACTTAAAAAATTCTTGAGAGAAGAGCAAAGAAAGGCAGGTTATCAGGAAGTTGGAACGCCTTTGATTTTGAATAAAGCACTATGGGAAGTGAGCGGCCATTGGGACAAATATAGAGAAAATATGTATTTTACAAAAATAGATGACGATGACTTTGCAGTAAAACCAATGAACTGTCCTGGAGGCATATTGATTTTCAAGAATGATATCAAATCGTACAGAGATTTGCCACTCAGATCTGCTGAATTTGGTTTGGTACATAGGCATGAATTGTCCGGTGTGCTATCAGGTTTATTCCGTGTTAGAGCTTTCACTCAAGATGATGCGCACATCTATATGACCGAAGACCAAATAAAAGATGAAATACTTGGAGTCATCAAATTGATAGATAAGTTCTATAAAACTTTTGGATTTGACTTCCATTTAGAACTTTCAACTCGCCCTGAAAATTCGATGGGTACGGATGAACAGTGGGAGAAGGCAGAGAAAGGACTGAAGGAAGCATTGGACGCATCAGGGATGGAATATAAATTGAATCCAGGCGATGGTGCATTCTATGGACCAAAAATAGACTTTCATATAAAAGATGCGATGGGAAGGACTTGGCAGTGCGGTACTATACAGCTTGATATGACCATGCCAGAGAAGTTTGACATAACTTACATAGGCGAAGATAGTAAACCTCACAGAGTGGTGATGATACATAGAACTGTAATGGGCTCACTTGAGAGGTTTCTAGGAATACTCATTGAGCACTTCAAAGGGAACTTACCTATATGGATGTCCCCTGTGCAGTCGATGGTAATTCCAATAAGTGAGAAAAATAACGAATATGCAAAAACTGTATTGAAAAAATTAGAGCAGGATGGAATAAGAGCGAAAGTGGATTTGAGTTCAAATACACTGGAATATAAAATAAGAGAGGCTCAATTGAAAAAAATTCCATACATGATAGTGGTAGGCGACAAAGAGGAAAAAGAAAATAACATCTCAGTTCGTACCAGAGACGGAAAAGTGAAACATAAAATCGATATTAAAGATTTCTTAAAAGAGATTTTGGAAAAGATTGAGAAGAAATCTTTGGAGTGAAAGGCTATTTCTTTAAAGTCTTTCCTTGGTTCCACATAAGATTAAACATGGGATTGAGCAGACCGTTCGCAACGTTGCTGCTCCTGCTCCAGATTGCAAGGTCCTGAGTTGAATGGACATCGGAATCCGTTAAGGGTAATAGAGTCTCCTTTCCATCCACTACTATGAATCTACCGCCAATAGGCATGTCCTTCTTATTGAAAGTCCTTATTTCGGCTATGTTGTTAAGCGATTTGAAGTTTCCTGCCGTCTTGTTTGTGGCATTTGTTGCTATTTTAATATTTACACCACGTTCATTTGCTTTCTTCAATGAATCAAAATGATTTGAGATGAAATCTTCAATTGAGCCTTCGTTAATAACTATATTTATGTCGCTATCCGCTCCTTTTAACATCGAATTTATTTGTTGTGACACAGAGTGTTTTCCCTTTACAGCTCCTGTCATTTCCTGAGGTGTTATGAGTTTCATACCTCTTTCATAAATGTTATTCAGTTCGTCCATCACAGGAGAACCCTTTAACCCATCTATCCTTTCTTGTATATCTATGATTTGTTGCTCGAGCTTTTTCTTTGCTCTTTCAAGAGATTCTTCAGGAGGAACTGCAACATATTTTATCGGTTTGCCTGTTTGAACAATAACAAATCCTTTATCTGCAAGGCTTTGAAGAATATCGTAAGATCTTGATCTAGGGACGTTAGCTATTTCAGAGAGCTCACCTGCACTTGATGTGCCACGGGCAAGCAATGCGACCCAAAGTCTTCGCTCGTAAAGGTTCAACCCAATTCCTTTTAATGCGTCCATGACTTTAGACGAAGCTATCATTGAAATCCCTATGTTTTAACTAATTAGTGATTTAATATATAAGTTTTTATATCTTACAAGTAGTGCAAATTTCCCTTTTTTATATCATTTTTCCTTTGATCTGGCTTTCAATTTCCTTTTTGCTTCGTATAAACTTTTCACACGAGATATAGTGTCTGCTTGTTCAGGGCTTTTGTCTGCGCTTCTGTCTCTCATTAGACGTGGAAACCTCAAAGCAAATCCCGATTCGTACTTTGGAGAGTGCTGTATCTCCTCATATCCTATTTCAAAAACAACCTTTGGTTTCAATTTAACTTGTCTTCCATGCTCTTCGACTATCAACGGTTTCAGTTTTTTTGTCATCTCTTTGAATTGACTATCTGTCAGGCCAGTTCCCATCATACCACACGATAGAAAGTTGCCTTTTGACCCTCTGCAAGCCAATATAAAACTGCTCAACCACTTTGTGCGTTTTCCTGTCCCCCATTCCGCTCCTACGATTACAAGATCCAAAGGTTCCATAATCGGTTTTACTTTGAGCCAATATCCAACTCGACGGCCCGGCTGATATTTGGAATTCAGATTTTTTACCATAACACCTTCCTGCCCACTTTTTAGTGAATCCTTATAAAACTTTCTGGCCTCCTTTAGGTCTTTTGTTACGATTTGCTTAGCAAGCACAAATTTTCCCTTAATCGGTTTTATGATTTTTTCCAATTCGGCTCTACGATCTTTGAATGGTTTGTCCAATAGCGATTTACCATCTGCGTATAATATGTCAAAAAGATTCACTTGTATCGGGATTTCCTTAACCATTTTTTCAATGTTATATTTTCTTTGTATCCTCTGAGATAGTTGTTGAAAAGGCAAAGGTTTGTTGGTTTCTCTATCAATTGCGACCATTTCACCATCAAGTATACACTCATCAGATTTGACGGATTTCTTTACAAGGTTCACGAGGTCTGGAAATTCTCTTGTCACATCTTCAAGTCTTCTTGTGAATACTCTAATTTTTTTTCCATCTTTATGAATCTGTACACGAGCACCATCGTACTTAACTTCTATCGCAACTTCTTTGAATTTCCCAATAGCTGTTTTTAGATTAGGTGCCTTTTCCGCTAGCAAGACTTGTATAGAAATTCCAAGTTTAAGTTTAACGTTTTTTAATCCTTCATCGCCTTTTGATTTAGCAATTTTTACAATGTCCCCATAGTCGGGCATCATATTCCATGCGTGCTCGACATTCTTTGCATCAACGTCGAATGCCTTTGCAATAGCATCCCTTACAAGCCCTTCAGCTACGCCTACCCTTAATGTACCAAGAGCAGTCCTTACTATATACTTCGCTTCTTTTGGTTTTGCTGACGTTAGCAATTCGGCTATTATGCTTAGCTTCCTTTCCTGGGATCCCTTTCCTGTTATTTCCGGTAACTTCTGGAGGCTTTCGAAAACCTTTTCAACCGTCAGTTTCTTTTTCATCAAAGTCAACTGAGTTTTAGATTTGACTAGTTTCTCAGCAACTTTTCCAAGGTCACCCACGTTCTTGAACTCTTCCGTTATCTTTTTTTCAGAATACCCAGTGGCCTTTGCTATGGCACGTTTCATCATGTTTTCTGCTACGCCCAGCTCTTCTGACGATATTGTCGGAAAGACTTTGCCTGTTGCAAGTAGAACGATTTTATCAAGTTTCTCAGTATCAGATTTTTTCAGCATATCTGCCAAGATGTCTCTCTTTCCATGTTTGGAAGATATTTTTTCCAGATTTTCATATATTTTTGCAAGTTCCGAATATTCCATAATCTCACTATAATCCAATTATATGGGGTTTTTCTACAATTCAACATTTAAATTGTAGTAGGTTTATAATTTTCTATAAAAATCCTTATAGGCAAACTAGGGCCCGATGGAAGGAAGATGAAAAATGACGGTCATTGAAAAACATAGAATTAGAAAAGATTCTTGGGTCCTAGGTGAATGCGAGTATTGCAGAGGAAATCCTAGAAAATCCAAGATGGTTAAAGAAATTCTAATCTCAGGAGACCCTATAGGCAAATATGCATCAAAGAAAAAGGTGTGGGTATGCCCAAAATGTGGGCACACAAAAACGCTCTGAAGGTGCTACAAAGAAAAGAATTTTACGTTTACTTCCTAAATTCTAATTAGCTTGAGGCAGATTTCATTGAATGTTTTCGAGTGTATATTCAACAGACGCAGCACGCGAAGTTTTAGGAAAGATCCCATAGACGACAAACTGATAGGCGTAATGCTATATTCTGCAGTTCATGCGCCTTCTGCAGGAAATAGCCAAGAATGGAATTTCATTGTTGTTAAAGACAAGGATATAAAGGAGAAGCTGTCAGATGCTGCGCTGAAGCAGAATTTCATAACTGAAGCCCCTGTTGTAATAGTTGTATGTGCTGATAAAGAAAAGATAAGTCTGCGATATGGGAAGCGTGGCGAGTCGTTGTACGCTTTGCAAGATACAGCTGCAGCTACTATGAATTTGCTCTTGGCAGCTCAGGCATTGGGACTTAGCACATGTTGGATAGGTGCATTTGATGAAGAGAGTGTAGGACATGCGCTCGAGTTGCCAAACCAACTAAGGGCGCTTGCAATTGTGCCCGTTGGTTATTCGGATGAAAAGGTTATCAAGCCTAAACGTATACATTTTGAGTTGCTGACCCATGTGAACACATATGGCAAAAAGTACGATATATCCTATGCTGTTAAAAAGGAAGCCGGCAAGGAGTTTAAGTTCAAGCAAATAGGAAACTATATAGAAGACGTACTTAAAGAGAAACTGAAAGAAAAGGAGACTGAAAAAAGGAAGGTAAAGAGAAGCAAACGAATGACTTTTTCTGAATTCTTAAAGCGTCTTTCCTGATTAAACAGGCCACTTAAATTTAATATACCTTAAATCGAATGTTATTATAGGAAATGGTAGATAGGATGGCTGCCGGACGGAATTTCGTTTTGGATAAGAAAAGAATTACTGTTTTTTCTATACTTTTCCTATGTTTCATAACTGTATTTACTGCTCCAGTATTTGCACAAGATGACCTTGAGCTGGAAACTTCTCCACCAGAAATAATTATAAACACGACAGAAACAAAGTCGGTTGATATAATAATCAAAAATAATCGTGATGTAGACGATACTCTGTCCCTTTCTGTGTGGCCATCAACGACTTGGGCAGGCATAACACCTAATCTAGAGAACTATAATGCGAAGATTGATGCCAATTCGGAAAAAGTCATAAAACTTTATCTAACCGTGTCTTCGGACGCGGACGAAATAATAACTACATTCCTTGTTACAGCAAAATCAACCATATACGACGATATAAGTGACTCCACGGAAGTCGATGTCAGAGTTCTCAGAAAAGCTTCTGTGTACTTGTCAGACATTTCACTCGATAAATATGTATTGGACCAAGGTGATTGTATTGAAATGATTGTCACTGTGACCAATCTCGGTTCTCTATCAGGCCCTTACAAATTGAATACAAAGATAAAGAAAGGAGTGGATATACTTGCAACGTTTGATGATGAAATAGTCCAAATCCAAGAGAAATCGATAAAAACTGTAACAAACAATTATTGCTTCGATAAGTATGCTTATGAAGGCACATATGTTGTATCC
>CAYVFQ010000043.1:0-6326 GCA_964451045.1 uncultured archaeon | reverse complement strand
TAAGACATTATCGGTAATATCAGGTTTGTTAAGTAAATAATTCATGGTTCAATAGTAAGAGATGCATGAAATCCAACTTATAGTTGCGAATTGAACAATAAAATTCTTCATTTTTTGATTGGCCATGGAAAAAACGATGACTGGAACTCTGAAATTTACCTACGGAAAATCGCCTATATAAGTACCCATTAATAACTACATTCATGCGAGAGAAGCTATATGTTGCGTTTTTGTAGGTTAAAAATGAAATCTCAGAAAGTTTTATATCTCCCAGTTGAAATTCTTTCCCATTTTTTATCTCAGAAATTGCTTTTTGGTGAATCCTTAATTTCCTCAATAAAGGATTCAAAGAGGTTAGTCGTAAAACCAAAGCAGAGTCCTGCTGATCAATAAATTTGAACTGCAATTTTTTATATCCAGGACCCGAGCGATCATTAGGTGTTCCATAGACTACGCGTGCGGATGTCTTAAAAGCAATTTCAATTGCATTGCTAACTAATTTACTAAATAGTCCGCGCCTTTGGTGTTGAGGTGAAGTACGAGTTCCTCCTATTTCAAAACATTCCACTGGTTTATTATTATATAAAAGCCTTCTGCCCGTAATGGTGCAACGGGAAACAACTTCGCCCTCGGTATGCGCGAAGAGCACATATCCTTTATAGGGATTTTGCGGCGCCCACCATCGCATCGCCTCGCAAGAATCTGTCTCTTTTTCTCCATTGCCATATTGTTCCAAAAATATTCGATATTCTTCATATTCATTATTTTGAAAACATCTAAACTTATACATCATGCACTCGATAATATTTATATAATGATGATTTGATTTAATATCAATATTATTAAATCCATATTCTGAAAGTTTCTTATTAGATTTTCTTTATGTTGAGTCAATATGCCCGGTAATCGTTAAATTTGGATGTGTTACTCCAGAGCTCAGATAGTGTGCAGATGTTCCATTTTTTCTTAGTTGCCTGTTCAATAATATTTTTTATTAAGGATATAATATAGTCCTCACGGTATATGTTTACCACATCTCGATCAAAAGAATGCATAAGGACAACGGCACCGTTACTTGCTACTATACTTTCCACAATTGAATCGACTGTAGGTAATTTCACATGCGTGTCTCCAGAATCGTGTGTCCAGAACGCCGGTTTCTTGCCCTTGATCTTAAAGTATAAATAAGTCGAGAGTGTCATCTTGCCATATGGAAATCTCAATAATGTGTAATTCGTAAGAAAACCACCTAAAACTCTGTAGCCTTTCAGGATGTCATTTATGACTTTATATGGCGGAACGCGCCATGCATGAACATGTTTATAACAGTGCAATGCTAATTCATTGCGGGACTCACTCAATATCTTCATGGCCTCTGGATATCTTGCCGCTCTTTCTGCATTGAGGAAGAAGGTTGCTTTCACATCATGTTCTGACAATATATCAAGAATTTTTTGTTGCAGTCTTTCACCTGGTCCATCATCAAAGGTTAAAACAAGTTTTCCTTTAGTAATTACTTTTAGATTTGTCACATATAGTATTTTTATTAAATAGGCTAAAAAATATTCTGTAAAGATTAGAAAAGTGACAAATAAAGAAATATAAAATGGTATCATTACTATCTTGATATCAACAGCTTCAAAACAAACTAAAATAACCTTACTTGCAAAGTCAGTTCTCTTAGCGTATGCCAACTTTACTTTTGTTATACTCTTGAAGCATAAATAGTCAGCGGCTAGATATCAGAATTCAGCAAAAAGAAATCAGATTTAAAGCAAAACGATGTACAAGTTTACAAATTACGAGATATTTATTTCACTCTTCTTACTTCTCACTTCAAACCTCTCTCTTCTTATTTCAGATGCACTCCGTCCCCGTGGGTTACATTGAAATTTTCATGCAACCGCATGAGAACTAAAGCTGTCAGATGTCAGAGTTCAGATGTCAGTTATCAGGTTTCAGGCGTCAGATGTTAGATTTCAGTTGTCTGATTTCTGAGTTCTGATTTCTGATTTCTAACTCCTGATTCCTGACTTCTAATTTCTAACTTCTAAGTTCTGATTTCTGATGTCTGAGTTCTGATTTCTATGTTTCGCTGCCAATCTTGTTAATATAGCTTGACAACATCTTTTTAATTTCCTGAATCGCAGTGTTTAACTTATCGTAAGTCTTCTTTTCCATATAACGCAGTTCAGAGGATAATAAAATTTGATACTCCACTTCGGAGGCTGATCCCATGGATATCCTTAAAAATTGTTTCAGTTCCTTAACGCTTCCTCTGCCACAGCCCTCCGCGATGTTGGATGGGATGGAAACGGCGGCCCTTCTCATCTGGCTGGATAGTCCATACATTTCTGCTTGGGGAAATGTTGCGGTCCATTTATATATCTCCAAAGCCAACGCATGACTTTTGTGCCAAACCTGCATTTCCCGAAAATCTTTCATATTTTTCTGACTTCTAACTTCTGACTTCTAACTTCTATTTCTCTTTCGGTAAAAATCCCAAAATTTTATCTGTTAAATCCTGCGCGGCGGAAAATACGGACTGCTGTACGGCAGAGCTAATCTGCACCTGCATGACGTACCGGGCCGGATCGCCGGCGAGGTTCGGACGGCGGCCCCAGAAACTGGAAAACATTTTCTCATCGGTGGTAATCTGGCCGTTGACTACGTAGAAACTTAAGACCACCACCCGCTCGCCGCCGAGAACGGGCTGGTGGAACCGGTGCAAGAGGCAGTCAATCGTCCGGCCGGATTGGGTCTGGAACCGGGTATTCTCCGTACCATCGTGAACCAGACCGTGGGCGGGATAACAGATGCGCGGACGGTGGCCGAGGATCCCCGCCGGGCGAGTGGCGCAATAAACCACATATACATCCGCACTTTCTCTGGTGCGGGCGTTTACGTAGCGACGACTGATATAATCGTCGGCGAAGAACCGTTCCATATACTCTTTAGTGACTTGGCGGATAGGTTGATCTTTACCTTGCCAGTCGTTGATTTGGAGGGGTAAATCTTTAAGGGGCAAAGGTAATTCTATGGGCCTGTCGAGTAGAGATTGCAGACGTACCGCCAGAGCCCGGTAGGCTATACCGGACCCGATCAATAGCAGCACCGCTAGCAGCCAAGCTCTCCCTACTCGGCGGCTGCGTAAGCTCGCCACCCACATTCTCGCCATGTACGTTCTCCCCCTTCCATGAGAAAGAGGGACCTCCGGAAAACACTGTTTACACTAAAAAAGATAATCCACTTGTAGTAATTTACTTATCTTAAAATACTTTCAAATTATTCTCAATAATCTTAAAATTATTCCCATCAGAACATATAGGAACAGTTCTTCCATCCTCACTTTAAACCTAACATCTTGACCTCCCTGTCAAACGATAAACCTTATTTTCGCTTATGACTGATTCTATGTCAAGAAAATAACTGTTTTTTTTCAAAAAATTGGTGCGGATGGGAGGCGCCGCACCAAATCCATACCCCCGGTCGCCAGGGGGCGTAACAGGTCAATCTTGATTCGTTTATAAACATTCTGATTAAAAGAGTTATAAGTCCTTGCAATACAATATCGTATATAACAAACGCAAAAATCAGTAGCAGTAATTTGTCAGTTGTATATTTATAAAGTTTTTATTAGCAAAGGGTTACGGTATATTTTCTGTAAAAAGCTATCTGCACGTAATTCCTTTGGTATTCTCTCGCGCTCTCTCCCAAGCAGAAACCTCAAGAACGATAGAATTTCCAGATATGCTTAAATTAACCGGGGCAAAAGAATTTATCCATCGTGGCAAATACGGGATTTATAAAAATAACGAAAAAATCCATAGTATAATGCGGTCTCTGATTTATGAATTTTCGGTAATAATTCTCTCGGTTTCCCATATAGCCTATGTTATCAGTTTATGTTGAAATGCAGTTTTTACCAATTCCACAATATTCTTCGCATCCATCTTTAACATGATATTATGGCGATGATCCTCTATGGTGCGAATGGATCGATGTAAGATCTCAGCAATTTGGCGGCTGTTGTGCCCGGCAAGTATCAGGTCCAACACGCGTTTTTCCGCCTTGCTGAGGGGGTCACCTTTTTTAAAGTTAAAATTTCGTTTGGTTCGTAGTAGTTCTGCCACGGTTTGCAATAGAGGTTCTTTTTCCAGGGGCTTTTCAATAAAACTGCCGGCGCCGGCCTTGAGGGCCTTGACCGCCATGGGAATATCCCCGTATCCGGTGATCATCAGCACCGGCAGAGCAGGACATATCTCTTTGATCCGCGCTAAAAATCCAAAACCATCTAATCCAGGCATCTTTACATCCGTAATGATCAGATTACATTCCTGCTTCTCCAGGCTTGTAAGGCAAGTATCTGCGGAGGTAAAAATCCACACTGGGTAACCGGCCCGTTGCAGGATCGACTGGATGGCCTTTAGTACATCCCGATCGTCATCTACCACGAAAATATATTTATTAGTAATATTTTTTGCCATTTACTTTCATCTGGTATAAGAAGTTTTGATATCTATCGCCGGGGGAAAATGAACTTCCCCTTATACTTATATTTTCTTTGCGTATTCCCCTCGCCGGCCTACCGCAACTATCCCAAGGGTTTAATAATACTTCTGGACTGATTAGTCGGCAATCGTGGTAAATACGGATTTTTACCCTAATATCAGGTTGGTGATTTCATCGGTAGCGTAATGACAAACGTACTTCCTTGACCCGGTCGGTTCTCTAGCTTGACTCCGCCGCCATTGTTTCTGGTTATTTGCTCCAGTATGCTCAACCCCAGACCCGTACCTTCGCTCAAAGGCTTCGTAGTAAAAAACGGCTTGAAAATCTCATCCTGGTACTCTGGTTTCACACCGCCGCAGTCGTCGGTAAATATCAATTCTATCTTCTCTGCCTGTATTTCACTGTGAATTCTTAGGCCGTGTTGCTTCCGACCGTCTGCCGCCTGGATGGCATTTTGCATCAGAATGTAAAAAATTTGCTCGATCTCATTGAGATCGCTTTCTATCAGAGAGAGTTCCTCGGGTATAGCAAGGCGGATATTTACCTTCGCTCGGACGGCATTCTGGGAAAGGATTTGTTTTATCCGTCGTGCAATCTGCGCCAGATTAATAGTTTCCTTTCGCATTTTTAACTGTCGATTCGAATAGCTGCGAAAGCGTTTCAGAATATCTTCCGTCCGTAAAATCGCCGCCAGTACTTGTTGGCAATCTTCCCGGATGGCCGACGGGCAGGAAATAGCGTTCAACTGCTCGACAACTTCCTGAATCCTGAGACGAATCACCGACAAGGGTTGATTCAGCTCGTGGGCTAGGTTGGCGCCCAACATGGATATCTGGGAAATCTTTTCCACCAATCCGATTTTCTCGCGCCATACCGATAACTCCTCCTCCGCTTGTTTGAGTTGCGATATATCAAGTAGAGTTATAATCATCCCGGTCGCATCATCATGCTCATCGCGCAGCAGCGATTTATGCATGAGTCCGGGAAAAACGCTGCCATCGCGACGAATATGCCAGATTTCACTGGAAAAGGAGCCGGTTCTTTGGATTTGTTCGTTGGCTGCGTTGACGGCGCGCATCTGCTCTGAAGCATGGAAAATGCTCAGGTTGTTGCCGATCAGTTCTCGTATTTCATACCCGTGCATATGGGCAAACGCCTGGTTGATAAACTGTATATTCCCCTTAAGGTCGCTCACCGCTATCCCTTCCGTGCTTTGTGCGATCGCCGCATGAAGCCGGTATATCTCCTCTTCCGCTTGCTTTGTCTCGGTGATATCGCGCAGGATTCCCACATAACCGTTGATATGTCCACTTATATCGTATATAGGAGAAATCCTCATCTGACATTGAAATGTACTACCGTCTTTCTTGCGATTTAGGGCCTCGCCGAAATATTCCTGTCCCGAGGATACGGTGGCATATATTTCCGCCTGGATTTCTTCCACCCGGGGTTCCACATTGAACATATCGGGAGTCTTGCCTAGAAGCTCTTCAGCATCCCAACCAAATAGCTTCGTCACGGCTGGATTGGTGTAAAGGATACGATATTCCTTATCCGTATAGATCAAACCGTCGGGACTTTGCTGGACTATGGCGGTTAGCAAATTAACTTTTTCTTCCGCCTGCCTGAGTTTTCGAATATCCGTCAAAATAGCGAAACTGCCTTTAAAGTTCTTCTCCTGGTCAAAAATGGCGCGGGCCGAGACGATCACCGGAATTTCTTTCCCGTTCATATCCTGCAAACTCAGCTCATATTGGCTTTGTTCTCGTTTCCGACGACTGGCATTTTCTGCCTGGAAATGCGGAAATTCAGCC
>CAYVFQ010000042.1:0-6382 GCA_964451045.1 uncultured archaeon | reverse complement strand
GCTTTGAGCAAACGCTAAAATCTATGGTTAATGCGAGAAAAATTGGTTTAATGACAGAAGTCCATTTTGTTCCAATGTCAAGTAACTACAAAGAACTTGTGGGCGTTGCTAAACTTAGCAAAAAACATGGAGCTTCAGTTGTGAGTGTTTTACGTCTTGTACCCCATGGTCGTGCTGCTTTATTAAGGGGACAGACTTTAAATCGAATTCAAAATATGAAGTTACGCCGCTTAATTATTAATCTTCGCAATTCTGGGCACAATATTAGAACGGGATCTCCATATAATTTTCTCATGTTGAGCTCCAATCCTAAGTGCTGTTCAGGAATTGATCGTCTTATCGTCAGCCCCGATCTTCTGCTTTACCCTTGTGATGCCTTTAAACAAGTGAAAGCAGAGGAGCTTGTTGGGACTCTTGATTATTCTACGTTAAAAGGATATAGCCTTTACGATTGTTGGGAAAACTCACCATACTTGGAGGCCGTAAGGAAATATTTGACAACTCCATTCCCTGATCCTTGTGATTCGTGTCAGCTCTTGGAGAAGTGCCTTTCTGGTTGTCTCGCACAAAAGGTCGTAGCTTATGGCAAATTGGATAAAAAGACAGATCCTGATTGCTTGGGATCTGAACTCCAAGGAGAAAAGTCATGATTAATTGCTTCAGTTCATTTTCGAAAGAGCGTAGATTTGAAGATTTAATAGAATCAGTTAAGCACTGCAATATTTGTCCTCGCCTTTCAGGGCGCACAAAAGTGCTATCAAACGCTAATGGCAGCTTTGATTCTAAAGTACTTTTTGTAGCAGAAGCTCCAGGTCGTTTGGGAGCAGACAGAACAGGAGTCCCTCTTTATGGGGACCAAACTGGTGATAACTTCGAAAAACTACTTGGTAATATCGGCTGGAAAAGAGAGCAGATTTTCATTACCAATTCGATTCTTTGTAACCCAAGAGAGGAGAATGGTAATAACGCAACTCCGACTAACGATGAGATTTTGAATTGCTCTGACTATCTGGAAATGGTTATTAATTTGATAAAACCTGATGTTGTTGTAAGCCTTGGGGCTACAGCTCTAAAGGCCCTTGGATTAATTTCTCCTCATAGGATTCAACTTAAAACAGGGGTCGCTAAACCATCCCACTGGTATGGATCAAAGCTTTTTCCTCTTTACCACCCAGGGCCTCGAGCGAAAATTCATAGATCATTAGCAAAGCAACGTTCTGACTTTATGCTTTTAGCAAAATTCGTACATCCTGTGAGAGGAATCCAAGGTAGAAAGAAAGTCCGCTCTAAATTTTCCACCGTATATCAAGAAGGGACAGCACGGCTGCAACATATAGCTCGATCTCTATTGGAAATTTGCGGTCGTATGACATACTTCAAAATAACCAAGCTTATGTATTTATTGGATTATTTGGCTTTCCAGAGAATAGGAATTACAGTTGGCAGTGAATTGTATTTACGCCAAATCGACGGTCCTTGGCCACCTAAACTTGATGAGGCACTTCGAGCAATGGAGGGCTTTGAAATAAAGAGATACTTTTTGCGCCAAATACCTATGGTAGACATTGGACCGTCTCCACGATCTGAAATCCAATTGGAAGATAATATCTTAGAATTAATAGTAGAAATTTCCGAAAAATATGGGAAAATGGGTAATGCCGCAATTAAAACAGCTGTTTATCGTACCGAGCCTATGCAATTCATTCTGAAGGAAGAAAATAAGGGCAGAGATATGCGGAACAAGGCTGTATTATACAAAGACAAGACAGCTATTGATTTAAATTTGAATTCCCAGCTAATTGCAGAGCTGGATGAAAATGAAATAAAAGTAAATGGTATCAATTCTTAAATAGCGAAATAAAAATTTATTAAGAAAATTATTATACGAAATATCAATCTATTAGTGGAAGACATGTCGTGGTAGGAGCGCGAGTCACCTCGCCCCTCCGCATCATTATTTCTATAGAATCGTTCTAAAGTCATTCGAGTTGCGTTATGAACTGGTTAATTGAGTTTCCATCCGTGTGGGTGAATTCTTCAATCTTAGAGTCCACCTTCAGTCAATATTTTGGACCTCATGAAACACCTTCTCCAGAAATATGTTTTCGATTCCCAAATGGATGCAAAATAATGATTGATGCTGCACTTCGCCTTTTATCTTTATTTAACCAATTAACCCTCTGTTCTCGTCGAGTGATTCTCGATTTTGAGGAGGGAGAGTATGGTGTTATGAGTTATCTCAATCGAGCTGGATTTTTTGATCATTTATCCCCATCTGTCAGCATATTGCAGGGACGACCTGTTTATTCAAGCGCTGAACATCTTAGTGGGACCAATCCCGGTCTTATAGAAATCGCCAGAATCAACCATCATTGCAGAGATGAAGATTTACCAACACGGATGACTGAAGCACTTATGCGAGCCTGTGCGAATCGCATAGATGCTTGTGAACTCAAAGGGGCAGCTTGGACAATTTTTGCCGAACTTATTGACAATATTTTTTCGCACAGTGAAACTCCCCTTGATGGATACGCAGCGCTCCAGGTCTACCCGAGAGGAAATAGTCTATTTGTTGCTGTTTCTGATAGTGGCTTAGGAATTATGGAAACTTTGCGTCCTTCATTAAAAAATGAATTCCCTGCACTAGATAGGCTTTCTGATATTGAACTTTTAGTTGAAATCTTTCGACAAGGCATATCAAGGCACGGGGCAGATCGCGGTTGTGGATTAAAAGGCAGCGCTGCTAAGGCAATGAAATTCAAGGCTGTTTTAGATGTACGACTGCCCAATATTCGTGTGCTATTAACGCCAGGTCAAAAAGGATATATGCTTGATACCACCTATTGTTATGAAAATCTTGCTTTAATTTGGGGTACACATATTTGTTTTCATTTTAATCTTGACACGAGCTCCTGAAGCTGCTTTAATGAACGCGATGAACCAGAATTCCACCATTATCAAACTTTATGATATCATGAAAGGACCTGAGGGCTGGGGCCGCAGCAAAGGCCGTGAAATTTTTCAGAAACTCATTGAAACTGTAGAGGCTAATCCAGGCACCATGATATTTAAGGTGTCATGTGAAAGCATTGAACGATTGGATATATCATTTGCATCCGAGACCATAGTTGAAATTGCACGCCGATATCGTGGCCATAAGGCGTTTTGCTTTATTGGTCTAACCGATATAGATCTGATAGAAAATTGGTCTGCAGCGGCTGAAAGGAAGAATCAGCCGATAATGGTTTGGAATGATGGGGAGTTACAAGTTATTGGTGTTCAGCCACGGAAAGGCATTCTTGAAGCTTTCCAATTCGCAATTAAAAGATCCGAAGTCAGAGCGGCAGACTTCGCATCAGGAAAACAGGGGATGTCCATCGCAAACGCAAGTACAAAGTTTAAACAACTTTGGGAACAAGGATTCCTAATGCGCAGGGAATCCGCAGCTGAGTCTGGAGGTGTTGAGTTTATTTATTTCCGTATTGGATAAAAAATTTTGCGAACCCGTTCATCCCGTTCATTGAACGAGAAATTATTCAAAAGTTTAAAGGATTCTAAATGAGGATACTGACCATAGATGGCGGCGGAATCAGAGGTATATATCCCGCATATATCTTAAAAAGAATACATGAAGAGTTTGAGATTAATTTTTGTAAATTCTTTGACCTCATAGCTGGAACCAGCACAGGCTCTATTATAGCCGCGGCCTTGGCCACAGATATCCCTATTTCAGAGGTTTTAGACCTTTATGAAAAGCAAGGAAGGAGAATATTCAACAAACAGTTTTTTGGTGCTATGGGCTTTCTCAAAAGCCGTTACAGCCAGAAACCTTTTAAAGAGATCCTGGATAATACTTTCAGTGACAAAACAATGTCACAAACTTTAACTCGTTTAATGATTCTGTCTACAGATATTGGCAACGGACAAGTGTTTGTTATCAAATCCAACTATCTTGAGGAATTCGTTCGTGACAAAAATATAAGAATTGCAGATGCAGTTCTATCGTCATGCTCTGCGCCAACTTACTTTAATCCCACTTTGGTCAAAGGCTATTTGCTTGCTGATGGCGGTCTATGGGCAAATAATCCCTCCTTGGCAGCTTTAATAGAAGCGACAGGTAAAATGGCTAATCCAATTGAAAAAGTGAAATTGCTTTCTATAGGAACTGGTATCGGCAACAGGTATTATTCGCATAGAAGTTTAAATAAATGGTGGAGGAAATCCGCAAATCTAATGGGCTTAATTTTTTATGGTCCTAAATTGGTGGAGGTAATATTAAATCTGCAATCCAAATCAGTCCAAAATATGATGGGGCTTCTTCTTAATAATTCACAATATCTTCGATTAAATTTCGAAAGTGATGACAAACTATCTTTGGATGAAACAGACACTATGGACGATTTGAAATCGATAGCAGATCAAACATTTACATATAATGCGGAGAAAATAGAAACTTTTTTGAATTCATGTGAAGGAGATTAAAATGTCACTTCAAAGATTATCGTTTGCAGAGCAGCATCAATTTGTCGGAATCCTCGAATTAATTTGCCAAAAGTTAGAAATATCTGAAAGTCAATACAATGAAGCAAAGAACAGATATGAAGCAATAGGCAAATGGTTGGCAAACAGTAGCGACTATCGTCTCATCTGGTCAACAATTTACCCCCAAGGTTCAATGAGAATTGGTACATCGGTAAAACCCATTGGCCGTGACGAATTTGACGTTGATTTGATGTGTCATTTGAAATTAGTCAATAACTCAGCCACACCTAAAGAGATCAATAAACTGGTGGGTGACAGATTGCGTGAAAATAGAACATATGAAAATATGTTAGAGCAATTAAAAAGAGGATGGCGTATTAAATATGCGAACCAATTCCATTTGGATATAACACCATCAATAAAAAACCTGCAGTGCAAAAATGGAGGTGAACTTGTTCCAGATCGTAAGCTTCAAGAGTGGAAACCATCAAATCCAATTGGTTATGCTGATTGGTTTGAAGCACATGCAGCATTGATGCCGTCTATTATCGCAGAGTTTGCTGCAAGGGCTGAGGTATTGCCATTTCCAAGCCAAGGTAAATTTAAGGGTGTATTGAAAAGGTCTGTCCAAATTTTCAAACGCCATCGTGATTTGTACTTCCAGAATAAAAACAATGAACTTAAACCAATATCAATTATTATAACAACGCTGGCTGCTAAATCATATAAATTCTGTGTTGAAAACAGAGAGTATCAGGGCGAGCTGGAACTTTTGATGGATACGCTTACGCACATGGTTGAGTTTATAAACGTGCACGAGATTAATGGCTCTAAGATTTTTATCATTCCGAATGAAACAACAGTTGGTGAAAATTTTGCTGAAAAATGGAACGAAAATCCCCAGCTTTCCCAAGCATTTTATGAATGGCATAATAATGCATTGAATTCATTGGACAGCTTATGGTCATTGTCCGGCAGAGGTATAGACGTCATTGCTGCTAAAATGTCCGAATCGTTCGGTCAGGATGTCGTGCGAAGATCGATAAATGAATATACAGAGTCCATAAATGAAGCACGGTCAAAAGATACTTTAAAGGTTTTGCCTAGCATCGGGCTTGTCACTAGAAGAGGCACGCGCGTTAAGCATAATACGTTTTACGGTTTATAAGGAGTTCATTATTTGAAGTATAGAAACAAAAAATTTACATTAGCTCAACAATATGCATCCCTTGCGTACGGTAAGCGATTGAATGGAAAGGGAAAGCTTACACGGTTTGGATTCAAATTTGACTTCAAAGCCAGGCCCACTCCCTTGAGTCGTGAATATTCCATTCGTATTACTATGAAAAAAGGCAAGGCCCCTAATGTCTATATTCTTGAACCATCGCTTTCGCAACTCGCTAAAGGTCGAGAAATACCTCATCTTTATAGCAAGAAAAAGCAGGAAGTTTGTTTATATTTGCCAAGTGCTAAAGAATGGAATCATGGCATATCCATAGTTACATCTATAGTACCCTGGACCTTTTTATGGCTTTACTTTTTCGAAGAATGGCTTCATTCTGATGAGTGGAAAGGCGGCGGTATACATCCAGACACCTCCGATTAATTAGAAAAACAACGGGTCAGGTCTTCATTCTTAACAAAAGTAATCTTCGAGGGATATTCGGGACGTTGGTGAAAGATTGAATATTGAGGGTGATAGCATAAAGATGAATAGTGGCAAGCCTTGAATAGTGAATAAAAATATTTTTTAATTTAAAATCATAAGCTTATCATCCAAGTTAAACAATAGTTTGTAATGGTATAATCCATTATACGAAGCCAGTGTTTTTCATCCTCCTTGAGATGAAAAATGATGATCTGAAAAATTGCACCCTGTGCGAACACCGTTGCGGGGTTA
>CAYVFQ010000041.1:0-6530 GCA_964451045.1 uncultured archaeon | reverse complement strand
GGACGGAGTTCTTCAAAGGGAAGAAGCCAAGCTACCCTTTCTCCGAGTGGGAGAGGAAGAGGGAGAAGGTAAAGGAGAGGCTCGGGAGGTTGCCCGAGTACGTGGGGAAGGCGGTTGACATGGTCGCGAGCGGAAAAAATGGGGGCGGAAGGCCGCGGAAGCTCGACCTCACCCAGCGTATGATGCTTTTCCTCTTCGCCAGGCTCATGAACAAGAGCAACCGGGACGTGGAGGATGTCCTCATGTTATTCGCGCCACTGTTCGGCTTTGATGTCAGCTACAAGAGCGTGGAACGGTTATACTCGGACGAAGAGGTCAGGCTCGCGCTGTACAACCTGTTCCTGCTCCTCCTGGAGGAGGAAGGGGTTTCGGGTGATTTCTCGGGGGACGGAACGGGCTACTCACTGACCGTGGAGAAGCAATACAGGAAGAACCCGGGGAAAAAGGGAGAGGATTACAAGTACGTATTCAGGTTGATCGACCTGGAGACGGGGATGTACGTCGGTTACGGCTACTCGAACAGATCGGAGATGGAAGCTTTCCATCGGGCGATGGAGGTGGTCAAAGGGTTCGGCATCCAAATCGACTCGATCTCCTTGGACAAGTACTACAGCTCGCGGAAAGTTTTGAGGCAGTTCGGGAAAGATACCGCGGTTTACGTCATCCCGAGGAAGAACATTTCAAAGCTTGGATTTGAGTGGGCCGGCGTCATCAGGAGAATCGCAGATGATCCGTTCATGTACCTGAAAAGGTACTTCATGCGCAACCTCAGCGAAGCAGGATACTCAGCAGACAAGAGGAGGTTCGGATGGACGATAAGACAGAGAAGAGAGGACAGGCGAGAGATGGCAATGTTTTCCATAGCTCTACTTCATAACGTGTTCGCCACAAGAGTGGCTCTAGAATAATTTTGTCCCAAAGCCTTGCTCACACATAGCTTTTTATACCGAAGTGATTAGTTTTTAGGTGATGAAATCGACTATTTTAGGCATAATAGTGGTGGTTGCCGTTGTTGTCGTAGCAGTAGGAGCTTATTTTGCCACTCTTCCAGCGTCGCCGGTTACTACGACACCAAAGCCAACTTCTACGCCGTCTCCAACGACGACGACATCGCCGCTGGTACTTAACGGACAGGAAGCCAAAATCGGATTCCTCTTGCCGGTTACCGGATGGAATTCTTATGCTGGATCGGCTGGCAAAAACGGAGTTACACTTGCTGTGGATGAAATCAACGCAAGGGGAGGCATCCTCGGAGCGAAGATAGTACCTTTTATTGAAGATTACCAGAGCGACACGACAAAGGCTGCTTCAGCTGTTGAGAAGCTAATCACTCAAAACAATGTAGTGGCGCTATTAGGACCCCTGGATAGCGGATCCATGTTTACGACCAGCGCCATTAGTGAAAACTACGCTGTACCTAACATCGCTTCAGTAGCTAGTGCGGACTCGTTGTTACAACGAGGTTATAAATATTATTTTAGCATCTCTCCCACCGACACTGAAGCATCAGTTGAGGCTGCTCGATTTGTAACTACTATTGTGGGAAATAACCTTAAGATAGCAATAATTTATGAAGACGCATTCTTCCCAAAATCCCGGGCAACGTCGCTCAATACACATCTAACGAACGCTGGCCATAGCATCGTATTCTATGAATCCTGGGTCACTCCTATACTGGACTTCACGCCTTTACTGCTAAAGCTCAAGGGGTATACATTCGACCTTCTATACTTCGTCAATGCAACTGAACCGGACGCAGTATTGCTCATGAGACAGATTCGTGAGCAGAACATAAATGCCAAACTCATGGTGGGGTCGGCAGCGGTCAACCTACCTGAGTTTGGGGTGGATGCGGGCAAAAATGCAACTTATCTGATAGCAGATTCCCAATGGAACAAAGATGCTAAATTCAGTGGACCTGCGGAATTAGGCGGGAGCGCTATCGATTTCAATAATAGGTACTTCAACAAATACGGAAAAGACGCCGTATATCAGGCTGGGGGCTACTACGCAGCAGTTTATGTTTTAGCCAATGCCATTGAAAGGGCTAAATCATTGGATAAGGAGGCGATTACAAAAGCGCTTCGTGAAACAAAAATTACCAATAGCGTCTATGGGCCGATTAGCTTTAATGAAAATGGAAAGAATGTGACGACTCATTCATTGCTTCTACAGTGGCAACAGATAGGCGACACACAAAGTCTGGTGACCGTGTGGCCAGACCAATATGCGAGCCAAAAAATAGCCTATCCAGTGCCGCTCTGGACAAGCCGTTAGAAATTCGTTTGTCATAGTTTCATTGATAGTCAGTCTTGTCCATATTGACTTTCTCTATATCCAAATTTTCTTAATAAACTAAACTGTTCCTTTAATAGACTCGATGATATTCTGATTTCCTTGCTCAGACAAGCGTCAAACTTAGAGAGAACTTGAAAATCGTGATACGAAAAGGTTTTAATGCTCAGAACTGAAGCGAAAAACATGGTGTACGAAGACCTAAGACAATTCTTGAATCTGTTAGAGCAAAAACTCCTTTTGGCCAGAGTTAAGACCGAAGTCGATCCCGCGTGGGAAATCAACGGAATAACGATGAAAGTCGGCGAAGAAGCTGGTCCAGCGGTATTATTCGAAAAAATCAAAGGATATACGATCCCGCTTGTCTCGGGAATATTTGGAACGCCCGAGCGATACGCTTTGGCACTGGAAACCTCCTTGGATAAGCTTAAAGACGAATGGATCAAGAGGACGGAGAGGCCCATCGAGCCTAGATTAGTGGATTCGGGGCCGTGCAAAGATAACATCCTCCTGAATGGCGATGTTGACTTAACTATGTTTCCGCAACCGCTTTGGCATGAAAAAGACTCGGGGCCGCATATAGGAACTATGGGAGTAGTATTTACTAAAGACCCTGAAACGGAAGAGGTAAACGCTGGAATCTACAAATTGATTTCTAACTCGAAAAATGATGCAATCATTTCGTTGGAATATTATAGGCACATAGGTATCCATAACGCTAAGTGGGAAGCCATGGGAAAACCTATGCCCGTGGCCGTGGCCATCGGAGTGGAGCCCGCACTGGCAATTGTAGCGGCTACAGATTTCTCACATCCTCCTAATGAGATAGAACTCGCTGGTGGACTAAAAGGAGCGCCTGTAAAAATGGTCCAATGCGAAACAATCGATATGGAAGTCCCAGCCACAGCTGAAGTAGTTCTCGAGGGCGAAGTCCTCCCGCATGTCCAAGTACCGTGTGGAGTGTTTGGGGAACTAATGGGGTACTATGGCACATCGGATTGTTGTTCGATTTTCAAGGTGAAGGCTGTGACCTATAAAAACAATCCGATATTCCAGGGAACGCGCGAGGGTCTAATTTCGGAGAGCGGCGTCCTAACGAATTTGGGATCCGAGTTAGAGCTGTATAAATATATGAAAAGTTTTCCTGGTTTCAGAGACCTCACAGTCTTACCCACGTCAAAGAAGTTGTCAGTAGTCGTTTCTATTGAGAAGCAATACCCCGAACACCCACGCAACATTATGGATGCGGTGTGGGAAAGCAGACTTGGAGGAGTTGTCAAATTCTTGACTGTAGTTGATGAAGATATCAACATACTTAACCCAAGAGACGTTGTATGGGCTATAGCTACAAGGGTCCAGCCAGATAGAGACATAACTATCACCTCGGGAGGGCACGGACTTAGACTTGATCCGTCTCAACCCCCCTCGAAGCGCTTCCTGACTTCCCACCTAGGCATCGACGCTACAAAGCCCACCGAGGAGTATGAAGCCGAAGGATTCAGGTTCCCAGATCTCTCATCCGATATGCGTGTAAAGAAGAAAGTGGAGGAGATGTGGGACAAGTACGGAATAAAATATTAATCTCAATAACAAACATCAACAAGATTATTGGCACCGACAAGAATCGATGTCTTTACGATTTTCGTTTATAATATCTCATTCAACTCTCACTACAATAGCTATGAGACCGCCACCCGGGGGGCCATTATGTTCAAGCCCACCTGATACCTGCATCATTGGATCCCCAACTATCGATGCTACAACCGCATGTTCAACTGCCTTGCCGATCAACCAAGCGTGAGGTTTGAGAAAATCCGTATTCATGACATGCCGTCTTCCCCTTATCGAATTTGCCCCTTCTGCCGTTTGTTTCAAAAATACATGTTCTATCCTCTTTAGGTCCTTATCCTCTGGACAACAACTAAATCTCAACCCTGCGCTCCTCAAGGCATCTTTCACGCCGATTACATCGAGCGCATCCCTCATGACGCCGTGACCAATTACAGCATTGCTCACCGATTTCTTGGAGTTGCCCATCAACAGAATGGCACAGTTTATCCGTTCGGCTCTAGCAGAGGTGGACACTACCTTTGTATACAAGTTCCAATCGTTGCATATCACTCCATCGCCTAGATCGGACTCTTTCAGCTCGTCCAGACCAAGCGCTACTCCCAATGCCGAGGCTCCCCTGGAATAAGCGCCGGCCACGTCTGCATTTGTCGAGACCAATTTCTTGCCTTTTTTCCTTGCATCGTTTATTTTGTCCTGTGATGGCGTTGGAGCTTTAACTTGCGCATTGTGGACATCGGCCGGGTCTGTTATCTGCGCATCCCCCATGGCTACCTTGACCGTCTTGGCGACTTCTCTGACCATTGCCATCGTGCCTATTTCCTCTGGTAAGATTTCCCTAGTCACTCCGACTCCTATCGATAGCCTCTTTCCTATCACCTTTCTGTCTCCAACCTCCTCTTTGACAAAAACGCCCGCATAGGGACTTACTAGACCGCAACACCCACCAATCATCAACATGAGGATTCTATTTGCCACTTCTTCCTGTGGAACTCCAAGTTCTTTGGATAGCAAATGAGAAAATGCCATAGTAGCAAAGCCCCTCGAAGTTATCGCCCTCCGTCATGCACATAATCGCTGCAATATTTTTGGATTTTATCTCTCCATCTTCTATTTTCTCCTTTAACCCTGAAACGTCTTCAGGACTATTCATGGGAATTTTATGAATTTTGGCGTCTATCGTAAGTTCACCTTCTTATCAGATAATATGCCGTTTTCAACAACAATTCTACCATTTTTGATTACGTATAACCTTTTTGCTTGAGTGACAATGGCCTCCTCCGGACTTGTTGCGTCTAAGATCACTAAATCAGCCTTCTTCCCGGGTTGAATCCCATAATGCTCCATAACGCCCAACGCTCATCTGTCTTAACAATATGCGGCAAGATCCAGCTGGTAAATACGCCCCTGCAAGCTTCAAACGTATCATGTAACTCGTCCCCCATTTGCAACCCTTTGACAAGCAATCCTTTGACATCAATCCCCCCAGCTTCTTTAATAGTGGCCTTCATCACCGGAGCGAAAGTTTTCTCAATAAATTCAACTTCTTTAATTGTCTCGTACTTGTCGCCAAAGGAGGTTAATAGTGTTCCTTGCCAGTCATAAGCGATGTTGCCGTGGACCTTGTTTTTTTTATATGACAAATACCTGCATGGACGCAGAAGTTACTCCACACATTCTACTTACATTATCATAGTGGTGATTAGGTTCTATTATCACTTCTCCTGTTTCGGCCAACCTTTCCGCCTTTTCCGAGGTATCTGCTAGGCCCTCGTACATAATCAAACCGATTATTGCACGTTTTTTGGGTCGACACATATCCTTCCACTCAACTGGCGGACCCGCATGCGTGAAAAGATTTTTCCTAAATCCCGGTATTGCTTTTATCGCGGGTTTGATATCGGTCAAGACAGCTTCAGCGGCCAGAATTCTCTCAACCGCTTTCTTGTTTGCCGCGTCAATTTCTGACGATATAGTTATTCCCACAGATTTACCCTCTCGAGAGCTATTTCAAATTGATCTGATTTTTGATTCGTATGTTAAAAAGGTTACTCACGCTATAAGTTTATTGAAAACTCACGATTCCTATTTGACAGTCAATTCACTGAATTGGCAGAAGCTAAATGGCATATATTTTAGAGAACTGAAAAAGCTAAACAAGAACAATTTGCCAGAGGCATCTAGACTCGTTGAACTTGGCTCGACGATGCATGCGAACAAGATATTTTTTGTACCATACGAATCTTTAAATAATTCTAGGAATAACCGAATAATCTCTGCTTCTTAAGGCAACCTTTTAACTTCGTTATTCATCAATTTTTTCATCTTTTAAGTTCAATTGCTCTTGCAGGGCACCATGCCTCACATAGGCCACAGCCGTCACAAGCTACTATGTTCGTTCTAGCCTTTCGATCGATTATTCTTATTGCATCATAAGAGCACACCTTTTCACAAATACCGCAGCCAGTACAAATGTCCCTTTTTACATTAGCAAACATAGGTTGTTTTTCAGCGAGTTCTTCCGCTGTTGTCAAGTCCTTGAGAGCAATTCCTCTAAAATCATCGGTTTTTTCATATCCTTTCCTTTCCATGAATGAGCTAATCCCATCTGCCATCTCCTTAAACACACTTGGACCCTTCCACATCACAGCGGTGCAAATCTGTAC